>CAJFPG010000073.1 GCA_904398665.1 Candidatus Geddesella stercoravicola
CCGAACACGGTAGTTAAGCTCGCGAGTGCTGAAAATACTTGGCTGGCAACGGCCCGGGAAGATAAGTCGATGCCGACATCTTTTCTACGGACCATTAGCTCAGTTGGTTAGAGCTCCCGGCTCATAACCGGTAGGTCCGGGGTTCGAGTCCCTGATGGTCCACCATAAAAAGCACAACATTGTGGAGATAATCCTATTGTTGTGCTTTTTATTTTACAGATTAAAAGATTCTATAATAAAGAGTGGGTTTATATGAATCATGAGATGAGATTATTTCCAGAGAATTTTGAAAAAATCAAACTAGGGCAAAAACGTCGAGAATATCGATTATATGATGAAAAAAGACGAAAAATAATGCTTGGCGATACAATCACTTTTTATAATGCCGAATCAAAAGAATCAGTAACGGTATTGGTTGAAAACTTGTATATTTACAAAAACTTTAAGGCGTGCTATCAGGATTTTTGGGAAGAGGATTTTTCGGATAGAGGGAAAACGATAGAACAAGTTGTTTTGGATACATATCAGAATTGGTGGTCAAAGGACAAGGAAGAAAAATACGGCTGTGTCGTTATAGAGATAAAACTTATCTAATCATTATTGGTTTGGAAAATAATGGTGTGTTTATTATAAATTAAGTAATGCTGGGAGTTTGCGTGATATTCATATTTGACTATAAGTTTGGCTCAAAAGCGAATGAGAATAACTTTTGATATAGGTCCAAGTACGGCCATAAAAAAGTGCATAGCATCTTTTTAATTTCTGAATACAAAATCGGAGCAAAAAAAATTTTGCTCCGATTTATTTTTTTGTTTCTATGGTAGAATAATGAAAATAAGTTTTCCGTATTTCCTGTTTTTTTCTCTTTTGTAAGAAATCGCGCTTGGATTTCCTGTTTGTAAAAGTTTCATAATAGTTTTTTAGGATAATTATTGTCTCTAATTTTTTGCGAGTTACGAACATTTATTCGTTTGATGAATTTACAATAATATTTTTTATAGTTTTTAATATATTGGAACAAAGTTCGATTCTTTCCGATTTTTTATGTCGGAAAGCGTTTTAGTAATTGGTCCTTTTACTTTATTTGTTCTGAAATTTACTCTTATTTTTTATTATTTGGACTCTATTCGCATCGTACCGCCTTTTGTCTTTTGCTGAATCTATGCCTTTTTTTATTTGTCCAGCTGAGGAATTTTATCTGTTTTTCTCTTTCTTCCTTATTTTTTTAATTATGTTTGTCTTATTTTGTTTGATTATAACTTTTGTTTATCTTATTTCTTATTTCTTTTCTTTCAGAAAAATCGTGAGCGGTTGCGCGTTGTCTTTTTTGTTCTGGACTCTATATCTCTGTTTTTTTAAGTACTTATAAAATTTGCTGTCTCCGCTGAGTTTTTGTAAGCCTTGATGTTTTTTATTTTTGAGATTCCGTAAAAAGTAGAATTGTTTTATTGCCTTTTTATAAAACAAATCGAAAGAAGATAAGCCTTTTCTTCTATTCGTTTTTTTTTCAAATTAAAATGAGTTGATTGATTGTTTCTGAAATGAGAAAAAATAAGATTTGAAAATTCAGATAAGATTAAAGTATAATAATAACAAATAAAAAAGAAAAAATCAAAAAGACATTATTCGATTCCAACGTAAATATAGACATTGTCTGAAATTATTTTTTAAAGAAAAATATTAAATAAAGAAAGGAAAATAAAAAAATTTTAAAAGATTTATCGAATTAAGAGAGAAATTTCATGCTGTTTCCATTAGCCCGAGTATCTTCGGCTAATGAAGAAATCCGTATTGGACGTGCTTTTTTATAAGATGTTAAAAATGTTACGTAAATTTTCATGTTTTATATAGAAAAATTAAAAAAACAGTTGGTGCTATTATTAATTGTATTTTCTTTTTCCTTTTATTTAAAATTTAAATTATTTTCCCGGGTATTATATTTTTTCTTGTTTAGTCCAAATTCTTTATTTAAATATTTTGTTATTTGAATATTTTATTTTTTTATTAGTTTTTTTATGTAAAATATTTATTTATCCCTAAAAGTTGGGACATGATATCTCCACCATTTTTTCTATCATTATGTGCAACAGTTGAGCCTGTTCGGTTTCGGCGGCCTTGTAATATACCTCTTTGCCGTTTCTTCGGCTTACTATGAGTCCGTTGCTTTTAAGTTGCCGCAGATGGTGGGATACCGCGGGACTGCTCATATTGACCAAAGACGATATGTTTATAACGCACTCCTCGCAGTGACAGAGCAGCCAAAATATTTTGATTCGGCTTTCGTCGCATAGCTGCTTAAAAATATCGGCGACCGTTTGAAAATCAGATGCCTTCGGCATATTTTCAAGCTCGCTCTCTATTTTCTGTCCGTGATCGTGCGGTAATAGACTTTTTTGCACAAAAACTCCTCCTTTCAATCGTCTTTTTTTAAGAAAGTATCTTTAAAAAAAATTTACGTTCTTGTTATATGCTTTTGTTTTATAACTGTAATAACATTTAAATAATAACATGTGTTGGGGAAAAAGTCAATATTTATTGAGAATATCGCCGTTTTTTTCTTTTCTTCCATTTATTTTAAGCGGAATTTTTTTGAGAAAATATTTTTTTTTAAATTTCTAAGAAAATTTTTTTAAAAAAATTTTCTTAGAAATGTATTGACATTCGGAAAGAGAATGAGTATAATATAAATAAACGATTAAACAATTGTTGAATTGATAGGATTAAGGGAGGAGTTTTAATAATGAAAAAATCATATAAAATCGAGGTGGATTGCGCGAATTGCGCCAATAAAATGGAGGACGCCGCCCGCCGAACCCCGGGGGTTAGGGAAGCGGTCGTAAATTTCATGACTTTAAAAATGAACGTTGAGTTCGAAGAGGGGCGCGATCCGAAAGAGGTTATGAAAGAAGTTTTAAAGAATTGCAAGAAAATCGAGGACGAATGCGAGATTTATCTGTAAATAAAAATATTTATTATCAGTTTTGTTGAGAGGAGGAGACTGAGTGAATAAGAAGCAAAAGAAAATGCTGATTCGTATCGTACTCTCGGCGGTGATGC
>CAJFPG010000074.1 GCA_904398665.1 Candidatus Geddesella stercoravicola
AAAATAAAAAAGGCGTTCGGTCATATGACCGAACGCCTTTTTTATTTTCCAAAAACAGGACTAAATATATATACTTTCGTACCATGAGACTCAACTTCGACTGAAAACTCACAATCGAATTTTCCCGCGTCTTTATCTTCCCATACGTCCCACAGTTTCCCTTTAACGCCCTTGGAAAGGTTTAGATCCTCTATCTTAAACGAAAGACTCTTTTTCTTTTTGCTTCTGTTTGTGAGAGCTACCGCCCAACGCATATCGGAAAGCGGTTTGACCCAGACGTCCTCTCCCGTCTTTTTATTATGTCGCACTCTTCTCGCCTGAACGCAGAGAGGATCTTGATCTATCGCTATAAGTCCCTTATGCATAAGAATTTTTTTCGTAGTCTCAGTCATATTTCGGATATCGCACCCTATCATAAGAGGCGCCGCCATCATACACCAAAGAGCGAAATTAGTCATATACTCGATGTCAGTACATCCCGGACCCATCCAATCGTTCGCTTTATGCATTCCGACAACAAGCATATCCGGATCGTTAAAATGCCCGACTCCGGCGTAAGGATACAGATCGGCGTTTCTGCAATCGATAGTATCCATCAGGCTCCAAGCCGCTTCCCCTGTCGGTCCGTCCCACTGGTCTCTGATATCTATTCCTATACGCCACATCGGACTCACGCCCTGAGCCCATTTCCACGGACTGTAAGAACCGTGATCGCAGATATTATAAAGAATATCTCTTCCCGTGGCCTTTAAGGCACAGGCCATTTTCATATATTCGGCTATGAGATCCCTGTCGGGAGGATCCATCTCAGTAGGGTGATCATCATATTTCAGAAAATCAAACCCCCAATCGGCAATATCTTGGGCATCCTCAAACTCATGGCCGACCGAACCGGCGTCGCCGTTCCATGTAGTCTGCCCACATCCGAGATATATCCCGGCTTTCAGTCCTCTTTTATGTATATAATCGGTAAGAGCTCTCATTCCATCCGGAAATCTGTCTTTTCTGACAACAAGCCTGCCGTCGGAGCCTCTTTCCTTTTCTATCCACCCATCGTCAAGATTTACGTATATATAACCCGCGTCTTTTAAACCGGTCTCAACAAGCGCGTCCGCGGCCTCCATCAAGACCTTCTGATTAGGTTCGCAGTTCATAGAACAAAAAGAATTCCAGCCCATAGGGGGCAAAGTGTATCTCAAAGATTTATTTTCCATACTAAAAATCCTCGCTTATAAAATTTTTAATCAATAAAAAGAAACAGGTTCGACATTCGGATTTATATTGTATATATCAATGCCTTTCTTCTCAGCGAGAGCTATTGTATTAGCGGTGCCTCCCCTTCCTCCGTCGTAAACGGAGATAATAACGGTGGCATGATTAACCATAAACGCGTTCCTCTGATAAAAACACGATTTATGATAATCCTCGCTTATCAAAAAGACCTTCTCGCAGCGGGAAAGAATACGAAAATATCTTTCCTTTTGCCAGTTATAAAGTCTCGCGTATTGATTCTTATACGGGACCGCGGCGTAAAGTTTCAGATCCGGATACCGAGTTTTAAGCAACAGAACCTCCTCGGCGGCCCATGTATCGACGCCGACGGCCATTCCCGTCATAAAAGAAAAACAACCGGCAAGCATTACTCTTTTTATAGTCTCGTGAAGTTTTGATTTCAAAACAAGACACTCACGTGAACTTTCGTATTCTATGCTGAGTTTTTGCGGACGATGTCCGGTAAAAGCGCATACCTGAGAATCGTCTATTATTCCGTCAGACGCTTTTTCGTAATTTATTTTTTCTCTTGCCTTTTTAAAGAAACCAGGACCGTACATAACAATTCCTCTTTCGGAAAATTTTCCGAGAAAAGCCGAAAAAACAATGTTTTTTCGGCTTTTGCTCCTATATAAATTTCAAATTCCGGCGAAATCATTTTTCACTGAGTTTTTCGAATCCCGGCGAAATCATTTTTCACTGAGTTTTTCAAATCTCGGCGAAATTATTTTTCACTGAGTTTTTCGAATCCCGGCGAAATTATTTTTCGCTGAGTTTTTCAAATCTCGCGCGTTTCTTTTTCGCCTCGACTTCCGCTTTTTCAAAGAGTTTTTCCGCTCTTTCGGGGAAGCTTCTGGTCAGAGAGCTGTAACGGGCCTCGCCGAGAATAAAGTCTCTGTAAGACTCTGTGGGCGCTTTGCTGTCAAGAGTAAAGGGATTCTTACCCTCCGCGGCAAGTCTCGGATCATAACGGAACATATCCCAGTATCCGCATTTAACCGCTCTGTCCATCTCTTTCTGACAGTTTTGCATTCCGCCTTTTATCGAATGCATCTCACAGGGAGAATAAGCGATAATAAGAGACGGACCCTTATAAGACTCGGCTTCTCTAATAGCTTTAAGCGTCTGATTCATATCAGCTCCCATAGCTATCTGAGCCACATAAATATATCCGTAAGTCATCGCGATATCCGCCAGACTCTTCTTCTTAATAGACTTACCGGCGGCGGCGAACTGAGCGACCTGTCCGATCTGAGAGGCTTTCGACGCCTGACCTCCGGTATTGGAGTAAACCTCGGTATCGAATACCATTATGTTGATATCCTCTCCGGAAGCGAGAACATGATCGACGCCTCCGAAACCGATATCGTAAGCCCATCCGTCTCCACCGAATACCCAAACAGACTTCTTGGAAAGGAATTCCTTGCTTTCAAGGATTTCTCTCGCGGTGTCGCAATCGGTTTTTTCAAGCTCCGCGACAAGCGCCTTGGTAGCGGCGGCGTTAGTTTCTCCGTCATCGACAGAATCAAGATAAGCCTTAGCCGCGGCTTTGAGAGCGTCTCCCGCGTTTTCGCAAGACTCAATACCCTTGATCTTCTCTATAAGTCTCTCGCGAACGGCTTTCTGCCCCAGATAAAGTCCGAGACCGTGCTCGGCGTTATCCTCAAACAAAGAGTTCGCCCAAGCGGGACCGTGACCCTCTTTATCAGTGGTATACGGAGACGTGGCGGCGGGACCTCCCCAAATGGAGGAACAGCCGGTAGCGTTGGAGATATACATTCTGTCTCCGAAGAGCTGAGTTATAAGTCTCGCGTAAGAAGTCTCAGCGCAGCCGGCGCAGGAACCGGAGAATTCAAGCAAAGGTTTTTTGTACTGAGAGGAGATAACGTTCATAACCGCGGTTGTCTCGGGTTTTTCAGTAACATTCTCGACGCAGTAATCAAATACTTTCTGCTGATCTTCCTGAGCTTCTCTCGAAACCATTTTCAAAGAGTTTGTCGGACAAACTCCGACGCAGACGCCGCATCCCATACAATCCAACGGAGATATAGCGAGAGTGTATTTATAATCCGTTTTAACGACAGGTTTCGGCGCGAATTTAGTATTCGCGGGAGCCGCGGAAGCCTCTTCCTCAGAAAGAGCGAAAGGACGGATGGTGGCGTGCGGACATACAAAGGAGCACCTGTTGCATTTAGCGCAAGTCTGTTCGTTCCACTCGGGAACAAGAACCGCGACACCGCGTTTTTCATACGCGGAAGCCCCCTGTTCGAAAGTTCCGTCAACATGATCCACAAAAGCGGAAACAGGAAGAGAATCTCCGTCCATTTTTGAAACCGGAATCATGATATTGTCAACCATTTTGACCAATTTTTCCGGGCCTTCCGAAGGCTCAGCGGTCTCGGAATCCACGGCGTTCGCCCACTCCGCGGGAACGTCTATTTTAACGAAAGCGGAAACTCCGGCGTCAATAGCTTTGTGGTTCATATCGACGACGTCCTGACCTTTTTTAAGATAAGATTTTGTCGCCGCGTCTTTCATATAAGTCACAGCCTCGTCAATCGGCAGAACTTTCGCGAGAGCGAAAAACGCCGCCTGTAAAATGGTATTGGTACGCTTGCCCATACCTATCTGAGCCGCGAGATCTATCGCGTTAACAGTATAAAGCTGAATATTGTTTTTAGCTATGTAACGTTTTGTCTCCGCGTTGAGATGGTGATCAAGCTCTTCCGGAGTCCACTGACAGTTGATAAGGAACACTCCGCCGGGTTTGACGTCGTTTACCATTTTATACCCCTTTATAACGTAAGAGGGATTATGGCAAGCCACAAAATCGGCTTTATTTATATAATACGGACTCTTTATAGGTTTGTCCCCGAAACGGAGGTGAGATACCGTTATACCTCCCGTCTTTTTGGAGTCATACTGGAAATAAGCCTGAACATATTTATCGGTATGGTCTCCGATAATCTTTATCGAGTTTTTGTTAGCCCCGACGGTTCCGTCGCCTCCGAGACCCCAGAATTTACACTCTATGGTGCCTTCCGCCGCGGTGTTCGGAGAGGGTTTCTCCGCGAGAGACAGCCCTGTGACGTCATCGACGATACCGATAGTGAAGTTATGTCTGGGCTCGTCCTTCGCGAGTTCCTCATAAACCGCGAAAACGCTTGAAGGAGGAGTATCCTTAGACCCGAGACCATATCTGCCCCCTACGACTTTAGCTAAAACGCCTTTGGAAGCGAGAGCCGCGACAACGTCGAGATAAAGAGGTTCCCCGAGAGCTCCGGGCTCCTTCGTTCTGTCAAGAACAGCGATCTTTTTAGCCGTCGCGGGAATTGCCTCAACCAACCTTTCGGCGGAGAAAGGACGGTAAAGTCTGACTTTCACAAGCCCGACCTTCTCGCCGTGAGCGTTCATATAATCTATAACCTCTTCCGCGACGTCGCAAATAGAACCCATAGCTACGATAACTCTGTCGGCGTCTTCCGCTCCGTAATAGTTAAACAGCTTATAGTTTGTCCCCAGTTTCGCGTTGACCTTATCCATATATTCCTCGACGACAGAGGGAACGGCGTCATAGTATTTATTGCAGGCTTCTCTGTGCTGGAAGAAAATATCACCATTCTCATGGGACCCGCGCATTACGGGACGCTCTGGATTGAGAGCTCTCTTGCGGAAAGCGTTTACCGCGTCCATATCCACCATTTCTTTAAGGTCTTCATAATCCCAGACGCCGATTTTCTGAATCTCGTGAGAGGTTCTGAATCCGTCAAAGAAATTGATAAACGGAACGGAACTTTTTATAGCCGCGAGATGAGCCACCGCTCCGAGGTCCATGACCTCCTGAGTGTTAGTCTCCGCAAGCATCGCGAATCCGGTCTGACGGCAGGCGTAGACATCGGAATGATCTCCGAAAATATTAAGAGCGTGAGAAGCTACCGTTCTCGCGGAAACATGGAAAACCGCCGGAAGCAATTCTCCGGCTATTTTATACATATTCGGAATCATAAGAAGAAGACCCTGAGACGCTGTATAAGTCGTCGTAAGGGCTCCCGCGTTCAAAGAACCGTGTACGGTTCCTGCGGCGCCCGCCTCCGACTGCATCTCCTCGACTCTTACCGTGGTCCCGAAAATATTCTTCAAGCCGTGAGCCGACCATTGATCCACATAATCCGCCATCGGGCTCGAAGGAGTTATCGGGTAGATGCCGGCAACTTCGGTAAACGCGTACGACACGTGAGCCGCGGCGTTATTACCGTCCATTGTCTTCATTTTTCTTGCCATAGACAAAACCTCCATAAAATATAAATAAAATAATAAAAACAACTTTAAACACTATCATTTTACCACGCTTATTTCCTTTTGTAAAGAAAATATTTAAAAATGTCATTTTTTCTTTGGATTTAAGACATTTTCAGCGCCGCCAATCTCCCTTTCGACGATAAAAAACAAGTTCGGGAATGTTCAAGAAGTCAGGGACGTTCGGGAATTTCGGGAGGTTCGGGAAATTCGGGATGTCCTTTTCAAAAAGACAAAAAGAAGAGCCGTAAGAAGAAGAGGAAATATCGCCGAAGCTCCTATTCCTGCCCTGAGTCCCTCTCCCTGAGGCAAAAGCTCAAAGTCCTCGGTGAGATCTGACACAAATCCCGACAAACACGGTCCCACGGCGCAACCGATATCCCCAAAAAGAGCGAGCAATCCGAACATTCCGGTTCCTCCGTTCGGATACTTTTCAGCCGAAATATTTATCATTCCGGTCCACATTACGCTCACGAAAAACCCTGTCAAAGCGCACGCCGCGAGAGAAAGATACGGAATCGGAGAAAGCGCGGCGGTAAAATAACATATTGTACATCCGACAGAAGCCAAAACGAGAGTTCGGGACAAGTCAAACCTATCCCCGAAAAAACCGTACAGAAGACGACCCGAGCCCATAGTCAGAGCAAACAA
>CAJFPG010000075.1 GCA_904398665.1 Candidatus Geddesella stercoravicola
CCCGATTTGAGCAGACCGTATCATTGGGCGCAGAACACCGTCCGTAAGATGCTGTCCAATCAGGAATACGTGGGAGATACCATAAACTTCAAAACCTATTCCAAGTCCAACAAGTTGAAGAAAAGGTTGAAGAACGATCCCGAAAACATTCTCATATTCAAGGACACCCACGAAGCGATCATCGACCGCAAGACCTTTGAGATGGTGCAACGGCACTTTGCCGGACGGAAATGTCCCGACAAGCAAGGCGAGATGGACAAATATGCAGGATTCCTCTTCTGCGGTGAATGCGGCAAACGGTTATATCTTCACCGAGGTAAAACCGTAAAGCCGGAAAACAACGCCTTCCAATGCGGAGGATTCCAAAGAAGAACGACCGAATGCACCGCACACTATATCCGTGAAAGCGTTCTCGATACCATCGTACTGCACAACCTCAGAACCGTGACGGCATTCGCAAGGGAGAACCCCGACGAGTTCTATGCGATGGCAACGCAGAACGGTGAGGAAGAAGCGGAAAAGTTTTACCGCAATGCCAAGATACAAAAGGAGCAGCTCGAAAAGCGAATCCAAGATTTGGACAACATCATTCGGTGCTTGTACGAGGACAGAGTATCGGGAAGAATCACACCCGAACGATATGATTCCATGGCAAATGGATATGAGCAAGAGCAGGCGGAAAAGAAGCGTAAGCTGCAAGAGTTGGTAGAGCGAATCGGCGAGGTAGATATGCGGGATAAATGCATACAAGAATTTATCCGCAACGCCAAGCAGTATATCGAAATGCCGAAGCTGACACCCGAACTGCTGCGAGTGTTCATCCGCAGAATAGAGGTGTACGAGAAGTTCGAGAAATACTCGCGAACGGCGGGCAACCCGATCCGAATCCACTATGCCTTCCGACTTCCCGAACAGGAAGGTGTCCCCGCAATCGACATCCTCACACAACCCACAGCAAAAACCGCATAAAAAGTAATAACCGGAAGGTGTAAAAACCTTCCGGTTACATACCACCCATCAATTCTCCGTTAAGAACATCACGGAAATTTCTCGGAGGTTTTTTATTTTTTTATACAGCGGCGATAATATATCTTCTTAAATAAAAACATAAAAATAATACTTATATAAATAAAAATAAATATTTTTAGAGTAAAAATAAGCTATAACATTATATATAAAGATATTTTACTTTACAAGTTTAAATATATAAAAAATAATCGAGGGAAATATCCTCGATTATTTTTTATATAATGTCCTTATATTGACATTTCAAAAAAGCGATGACCGTCTCCGCACTCCTCCATAAGCTTTATAAAAGGAAAATCAAGGCCGGGCTCAAACGGAAAAAGCGTAGGAGACAATTTATAACCTCCGATCATATGCTCACGATTTATAGGAATATCTATTTCGTATAATTCTTTTAATTGTTGTTTTATATATTTGATCGTTTTTATCCCGGCCTCAAACTGCGCCCTGGAAAGATATCCGGAACCGATACCCTCAAATTCCACAGACACAGTATAAGAAGAAGGGTTCTTTTTTCTATCTTGTATTATCCTGCTTAAAGATCTCGACCAATGATCTTTGCTCAAAGGATCGATTTCTGAGCAAACGTCCTTTCCGGACGAAAAAATAATAGGAACAAACTGCCATATTTCGCCTTTTAAAGTAATATAAAAATGTACTGAATCATTGCTTTCTTCCAAAAGATAACGTTTTTTTCTTGACTCAGCCGGACGAAAGCTCTGATGAAGAACAATCAAGTCCGGGATATCGCCGTTTCTAGAAAGAAAGTTAGGAGAAAAAAATTTCTCAATCTCAATATTCATTGATTATCCTCGTCCTTTTCGATTTCAGATTCAGGATCGTTTTGCTCAGTAATTTTAGCGAGAGCTTTTTTCAAAACCTCAGGTATGGGAAGAGATAAAGAAGCGCAATTTTCCAAAATACTCAGCCCCTCGTTCGCGACATAAAAGAAAATAACGGCGGTTCTTATCATTTCCCCTTCCCCCAAAACGGTAATATCAAGAATATGTCCCATTCCCACAAGCAAGAAAATCAGAATTTTTTTGACAATTCCTTTAAAACCTACGGAAGAAGAAAGAGTTTTATTGACATAAGCAGAAGCAACTCCGCTTATATAATCAATAACAATAAATACTATAAGCAGGATAATCGCAAGGTCAAAACCTCCGAAAAACCAACCCACAAAACCGCCGATTATTCCCATAATATATTGGATATAATCTGTAATTTTCATAATATTCTCCAACGAAAACCCGACTCAACGTTGATTTCTTTTTTCCCTCAAAGCGGTGTAATACTCCTCGTCGGTCATTTCTGAAGATATTTTTCCGCTTCCTCTTCCGTGAGAAATCCCCGTAGAAAGAGTCGAAACGGGTTTTTCAAAAAGCCATGAGTTTTCATTTTTAAAAACGCTTATCGCGTTATCTAAATTTTCATATTCTCCGCTTTCAGATCTTGAAAGCGAGTCTTTATCAAAAATGGCCATCGCGGCTTTTAAACTTTTTACCCCGTTTTTGGCAAGAAGAAGCTCGATTTGATGATCATCTTTCAATTTCGCAAGCTCTTCTCTTAAAATTTCGGTTTCGTCCATAATATTCTCCTTTCTAAAATATTTTAACTGCTAAATCTTTTTAATTTTAAACGACTAAATTTTAAATTATTAGATTATTAAATGTTAAAAGATATATTGTTTATTTGATTAAACATAGGCGTATAAGTTGTTCCGGAAATAAGTCTTCCCGTAACGGTGGAAAAAACTTTTCCATAACGATAACGATTTTCAACGGAAATTACGGCGAAAGGTTGTATGGAGTTTCCGAAGATTCCGCCATACACCGAAATCTGATCAAATAACTCCGGTGAGAAGTCTTCCACGGTAAACCTTATGTAACCCGGAACTCCCGGATAATTATTCAAAATCTTCTGAGCCAACCCATTTCCATACTCCGAATCGGTAACTCCCGATCGTTTCATAATCTTACAATATTCTCCCGTTCCGAAATATTCGCTCATTTCAAGTATTTCCTCGGAATTCATAGCAAGAGAATAGGCGTCGTCCCCGACAGAAATATATTGCTTGTTCCGATAGTCTTCTATACTTTCGGCAAAAGCGAAATCGGACAACCCCGCATGAAAAACGTTATCAACTGCTATATTGAAATTTTTCTGGGTAACAGTAAAACTCTCGCAACATTTAAAAACTTTGTTTTTATCAATCCACCAACAAACACCGTAAAAATTTGAAATTAAATCGAGAGCCTCCTCCGCGGTTATAACTCCGTCAGACTGTCCCGTCATGATTTCCGCAATCGAGGGAACGCCATCGCTGTCAAAGGTAAATCCTTCCGAAAAAAGAGCTGAATCGAAAACAAATTGCAAAGCGGCGGACAAATTTTGGAACGACGAGTTAAAAGACGTAAGAATTTTACGGCTTACAACAATTTCGTATCCGCGAGCGAAAACCGACAATGAAATGAAATCGGAGGCTCGATATTTATATACGACCCTTTCTATTATACCTCCCCATAATACCGTTCCATCGTCATTATGTATTCTCAATTCCATTCCGGCTCTGACATCATACACCGAGATATTTGGAAACTCAAGCAAAAAAGAACAATCAGAACGCATAGCGCCGTAATATCTTATTCTCAAACTGTCTCCGTTTACTCTGGCGGTACAATTTACGGCGTTAATCATAAAAATCATATTAAAATTCTCCTATCATGCCCGCTTTTAACAGAGCCTCGTTTATAGTAGATTCTATTAAATCACGCAGAAAAAGTTTATCCTCCTCAGATAAATTTTCAATGGAAACGGATTTGGCTAGTATTTTATCGTCATTCTCAATATTCATTATTTCCTCCTGTCCGCATAGCGAAGTTTTGCCCGTCACTATTATTACTTTGATAGTTTTTCGCCATATCGTCGAAGTTTGAATTCTTCATTAAGATATCCTGCTGTCGCGACGGTATGGACGATTTTTTATTTTCTATCATGTCTTGTTTTTCTTCCGTCCGACGGAAAGATTCTGGAAATATCGACGAACCAAATTGTCCGTCCGAATTTACTGCTCCTTCCCGAAATTGAGAAACGGAACTATATGGATTATAAGTCTCATTTATACATATCGCAGTATTTTTTTTGTCTTCCGACTCTTTAAAGGCTTCCCCACTAGATTCCGAAACCTGATTTTCCGCCAATTGTTTTGAAATTTCACTGCTTACTTCCGTACTTTGTCGAACATTTGTTGATTCAAAAGTCCCGTAAATCGCTTCCGAACCTTGTAACGTCGACTGCGATTCAGATATTTCCCGTGTCAATTCCGTACCTTGCCAAGATTCCGACTGATACGACGGTTCCTGTCCCTCCGTTAAGTCTTGTTCGTCGTTCTGACTGGACGAAGATTGCTCTCCTCCTGTTTGACCCGCTATTATAATATCTTCAATATCACCGGAGGTCCAAGCAATATCTAGGATTACGGAACCCTCGACGGCAACCTCCGTCGGTCCGCTTTCAAGACTCTCTATTTCAAGATAACCCTCGCTAAAATAAATAATATCGTCCACTTGACACACAACGCCAACTTTCTCGGTAGAAGCCTGTTGAAAATACGAAGTAATAAAAAAATCGTGAAGAGGAGAAGTCTTCTTATAAATACCCTCGAAAGAAAATGTTTTTTCATCTTCAATCATATGATAAAACGGCTCTCCCGTTCCTATATAAGTTCCCGAATAATAGGAAGCGTTTCCTCTTAACACCACCTTAGAGATTCCCTCGGCGAGAGGATAAAACGGTAAAGTCTCAATGTCCGTTCCCATACATATATAATATTTTATATCCATCTCGCGTCAAGCCTCCCTCAAAACCCGCATTTTAATCTCAGCGGAAAACCAATCGGTTCCCGTAGGAGTCCTGTCCTCTTTGGCGGGGTTTTTTGTACGGCAAAAATATTTGAAAGTCACATTTTCGTTGCTGAGAGAAAAACCGTCCGCCTCCTCGCAGAGTTCGAGGCATCTGTCGAGAAGCCAAATAGCCCCGTCCGTGGCTTTTCTGTCTTCTCCCCCAAAAGGAACAAGGAACTCAAAAAAATACGACTCTTCAACGCTTCCGTTCAAAAATATCAAAGACTCTCTTTCCGGCTTTTGAAAAACATTAACCGCCGAAAAATGTCTTTCCATTTTTTCGGGGTAAAAAGCCACGTCCGAAAATTTGGACTCGAGAAAAGAACAGATATCGGAAGAAAAAGACGATACGTAATTTTTATTCCAAAAGCTTTCCACGTCCGCTCACCTCCAAATGATGTATACCGTGACTGTCATACTGAACGGAAAAAGAATTAACGGTAAAAACTCTCATTTTATTTTTGAGAATCGTCACGCTTTTTGCCGCGTCTTCCGCCGACAAAATCAAAGGAAACACATAATCGCCCTCGCAAACTGTCCAATATCCTTCTCTCTCGGAAGAAGAAAGAGTCTGAAATATTTCGGAAGAAATATATGTCTGACGATTTTGTCCGTCGGTCGCGATTGACGATTTCAGATCTATAAAAGCCCTGAAAGTCTCGAGAGTTTTTTCTCCCGTATTATTTTGATTTACCGCCAATCTCTCGTCTAATCTGACATTCTTTATATACGTTTTATGATATGTCGCCACGCCGTCGGTTTCCCCGATTTTATGAAAAATCGTCATCTCCCGCGGCAAACAATTTTTAGTTATACTCATTATATCTCCTTAAATCCCGGCGTAACGTAAACTCTGACTGTCAAGCACGGCCAAAGCCAACGGGGAGATAGGAATCCCCCCGAAGGAATATGACCCGTCAATATTTCGCGAATAGCTGTAATTACCTACGCTTTCAGATGTTTTAAGATTGTCTCCCGTTCCCGTATATGAAGAAACTCCGCCTTGGGCATACATATATTCGGTCTGAATCGCGGTCGCAGTTTTTATCGCGGAGATCTTTTCGGGATCGGAATCCTGTTCCGTAACAATCTTTGCCCTACCGTGAGTAACGACATCAATTATTAAGGAAGCCTTTTCCGCAAGCTTATTAAAATCCGAGTCGGGAATCTCCTCCCCGAAATAAGAAGCGGTATAATAATCCTGATCTATGTAAGCCACTTTAATTTCTCCTTATCCGAGCATTCTTACGGCCAGTTCCGGATAAAGGGTCTTAAAGCCGTAAAGAGTATCTATCGACATAGTCTGCTTTTTAGTGGAGATATCGTAATCGAGAGTTACTCTCAGAGTAATTCCTCCGAAAGAAGTCACATAGCTATCAGCGCCTCTCGCCAATTCAAGCGGACGGGTAACGAACCCGAACGCGTTTTTATGGAACGCCAAATTCGCCGTATGATCTCCTATCATTGTTACTTCGCTCTCCGCCGCCACATTTTCTTTGATAGCGGGATAAATATTTACGATAATAGAATCACTGTCAATTTCAGCATCTGCCGTTGCGACGTAATTTTGTCCTCCGAGGACAAATATATCTCCTTTTTTCACGTTTCCGCTGAGACTTCCGGCGGAAGCCTCAATAGTTATCGAAGTATCTCCGGCATCGGCGGCCTCTAAAAGAGATAATCCCGATGTTGCCGAAAGGGTACCTTTCGTGTGTTTGCATACCTGCTGAGACATATAATTTTCCATCCCGAGTATCTTTCCGATAGAACCGTCTCTCAAAGCCTCTGTGCTCCCGCATTTCTCAGCATTTACCACCGCGGGAATCGTCTGGAATTTCGCGAGCGCGGCGCTATCCCAAACCGCGTATCTCATGGAGAACGGCGCCTTAGCGTCGTTTAACGCTTTACCTGCTTCCGCGAACGCTTCAAGAGTACTCGGAGTCGTTCCGGCCGTACCGCAGGTATACGGTATATCTTTATAAAGAGACAGACCGTCGGCGTTGATTTTCTCGGCGATAGCAATCGCCGCCGGTTTAAGAACCTGTTCTGAAAAATCCTCTACGTTAAGAGCCATTTCTTTCGCGGAGAGAGCGACCGAAACATCGGCTATTTTATCGAGAGTGACAAGTACGCTCTCTTCTTTCACATCCTGAACCGAAATATTGTCGCTGAACTCGTCGGCGACGTAAACGGGAGGTTTCTTTACCTGAATTGTATCTCCTTTTTTTGAAAAAGTGTCTGAATAATCGGTATATGCGAGCGCGGGAAATACCAAATTATCCTGTAAAATAGGAAGCATCGCTCTCGCTATTTCTTTTGTTGTCAAAAACTGATTTGCCATTTTTTTAATTCCTTTCTTTTTCTGTTTCTGTAATTGTTTCTTTAATTGTTTCCCTAATTATTTTTTTCGCTGTTTTTTCGTCTTCCCCGAAATATTTTTGTCTGAATTCCCATTTTTGCATAACTCCGGCGTCCAAAAGCTCCAAATCTCTTCTCTGCATTGTCGCCATATCTTCGATAATACTATCGTCGAAGCAGACGGCTATTCTGCAATCAGGAAGAACTCTTCTTCCGATAAAATCCCGAGCTATCGTCAATATTCCTCGCGCGAAGGATACTATTTGGCTTTCAAGAGCGATCTCGTGTTTTTTTACGGAACGAAAGAGATTGCTGTTCTCGCTGATAACCTGAGTCGCGGTAGCGACGGAGCTTCCGTCAAAGCGATAATGATTCTCGCCGAATCCGCATTTTCCGGCCAAATAATTTAATTGCTGCTGCAAAGCGGCTGTATGAGCGTCTACACGCAATGTCGGATTGAACTCTTTGGGAATCATGTCGCCGTCCATCGTTTTATCGCCTATATACATAAACAACTGTTTATTGCTGTCTTGAGGAGCGTAAAGATATCCCTCCTCGTCTTCGGACAAAAGGTCTTTTCTCAAAAATACCATTTTTTTGCCGAGATAAAATTCCATATTCAAACTGTCATAACAAAGGTCTATACCTTTTAAAATATCTTTGCATCCGGCAAATACGGAAATTCCCATCGGAAGATCCGGAAAAAGACTGTTTACGATATTCGGTTTAAAAATCGTAAACCACGGAGTATCGTTTCCTGTCCTTACCTTTCTCGCGATTCCGGACGGAAGCGAAACCTCCTTATAGGAAAAATCGTTTTCCTTGAAAAAATGAGAAGTAATCACATACGAGTCTTCTTCGAGACGATGAACCTGTAAATAAGCGAATTTATCACCGTGCAAAACGACGTCGCTTATAAACGCCGCCTCGCGAAGTCTGTCCTGCTGCCATGACAAAGGAATAATATTGTCGGCGGCAAGCCAATCTATCTTAATTTTAGCCTCCGGGCTATACCCCAAATTCCCATACTCGTCAATATTGGCGTTTTCAAGATAACAAACCGCGGCTCCCGTGCCAAGAGCGAAGGTTTGCTCGGTCAAACGATTTATATTTACCCTAAAATCGTTTTCTCCCAAAATTCCGCCGTTGCCGTCATCTCCCTGCAAAATAACGGAGGAATGTCGGTGATCGAGAGTAATTTTCGTCTTCTCGTTCATCAAAAGATTCGCCCAATCTTCCGCGACCTTTTTCGCCATATAAAGACGATACATCTCTCTTTCGCACACAGAAACACCGTTATTGACAATTACCTTGTGAAAACTCTCGTCAGTTCCGGAATACCATTTTCGCCAACCGTCCACCGCCCGATAATAATCGGGATAGTCGGCGGAAAAACCGTATTCTTTTTTTAAAAAATCAATCGCAAAACTAATTTTGATAATAAATGCCTCCTTTCATCAATTTTAAAGACCCGCCATAAATCTTTCCCAGGAGTATTCCTCGGCGTCCGCGGTATCGACGTCAACCGTACCGTTATCAAGTCTTCTGTCGGGATTTTTCGCGTCCCATAACAGCTGAGAAGTGGAATTGATAACCTCTTTACACCATTCGGTGACTTTCCAGCGTCCCTCGGAGAGCATTTTTGCTTTACACGCTATACGGTCCGTAATTCGCACTTTTCGGCAATCGCCTATCGGAAGCTTTATTCCGGCTTTCCGACACGCCGCTATAACTCCGTTAGTGAGATATTGCCCCTCGCTGTCCATAAAAGCGTAGCGAACGGGATAATCATATTTTTCCACGAGCATTTTGTAAAAAGAGATAAATTCCCGCTCGACGGTATCGGGAGATATTTCCCCCTTTTTCCCTTCCAATTTTTTAGCTTCTAAAACGCAAACTCCCTTCATATTCTTCAATATAAGAGTCGCGACGAAAACCGTTTTGGAGAGGTTTCCTCCGTAGTCGCACCCTATTGATATGAAATCTCCGTTTCGAGGCGGAGCGTCAACCGTCCATTTTTTTGGGTCAGAGGCGAAATTCCCAAAAATTAATCCTTCCGCCGCTATTCTCTCGCCAAGAATAGACCGCTTGTACCATACGCTATCCTTATCGTACTGTCTCTCAATTTCCCTTCTTCTCTCCTCGCTTATAGCCAGATTGTCTCTCATCGTGAAAAGACGATAATTGACATCCATACCGATATTTCTGTATTTATCGATATATTCGGTATAAACGGGATGAGTCGGGTAATCGGGGTTAAGGTCCCAAAACACTCTTCTATAAGAAGAAGCAAGCTGTCTGTTAAAGGCTTCTTTTATAAAACAATCGTCATCGGGCGAAATATAATGCTTGTTTATTTCCGTCGCTATCCACATACCGTAGGAGTTTCCACGAATCTTTTTATAACTGTCGCTTTTTCCTCCGCCGGAAAAAATAACGATTTTTTCACCGGTATCGCTTTTTATAAAAAGACAAGTATTATTTTTAAATTTTCCCCAACGACACCTTCCCCTGAATATATGTTCCAATCCGAATCCGTTACAGTCTCCGATATTGAGACACGCCGCCGCCAACGTGACCCCGGTGGCGAGATGCAACTTGTCGGGACTTTTGTTGAGAGCGAGAGCGAAGGCGACGACATTACATATCGTTTTCCCCGATCTTACGGCTCCTTCGGCGAAATTAAAAGTATTATCTCTCGCCGCGAGTATATACTCCCTTTGTTTCTTTGAAAAAGGCTTAAAGGGAATTGTCGCGGAAAAAGTCATCCGCCGTCATCCTCTTCTAAAAGCGCCTCAATGGATTTTATGTCCTCCGCGTCGCCCTCTTCGGGTTTTTCTTTCCAAAGACCGAGATACATTCCCAAACGTACAAGAGCGTTCTCTTTACTGTAAAGCTTAAACTTAAAACCGTTTCTGTTTCGGGTGATTTCCGAAATATTCCCCGTTCGGAAAGCCTTCCCCTCTTTGTACCTCACAATAATTTCGCCCTCTTCGTCTTTGGAAATTTCAATGTAATTGCCGATATCGTCAAACGCCATTCGGCAATACTCCGAAAGGACAGCCTCTTTCAGTTTCTCTTTGTCGGAAAGAACTTTTTTTAAATTTATTTTCCTCGTTTTAGACATAACCTCCTCCATTTCGTTTCCGCAGCGTAATTTTATCACGTAACGCATATATTTATTTTATAAATTTTAATAATTTTGTCAAATTTAAGATTAAATAAGAAAAAAAATAAAGATAATATAAAATTTTTTTTAAAAAAATATTTTTCAAAAAATTTAATATATATTGATAAAATCAACATATTTTTATATAAATAATACTTAAAGTTAAATATGTTGAAAAGTTAAAACGATGTAAATTTGATATAAAATCGAATTTTATTCTTATTTATCACTTTTTCACAGTAAATCGCTTGACTTTAACATATTTTAAATGTATAATTTAGAAGGATAATAATTATATAATATAGGTATATGTTTTTTCAGGCGAGAAATAATAAAAATGCCTTGAAAGGAAAAATGGCTTATGAAAAAAATTATCGCGATATTTCTTTCTGTAATTTTGATTTTTACAATGACGTCGATATCGTTTTTCGCGGAAGGAGCCGGACCCGAAATTGACGGAAGCGCTTACGTCATGATAAACAGCGAGACAAACCAAGTTCTTTGCGGAAACGAGGTAGAAAGGGAAGTAGATCCATCGTCTCTGACGTCTCTCGCAATAGCGTATCTTTATATAACCAGAACATCCGATTTGGAAAAAGAAATCACCGTCAATTTTAACGCGAGCGACGCCGATGTCCCGGGGTCGATTTCCGATATGCTCGGACTGAGAAGAAACAATACGGTAACGGCGTCCGACCTTCTCGCCGCGGTCTTCGCGAACGCGTATCCCGACGCCGTAAGAGCTCTCGCGGAAGATTTATATCCGGAAAATTACGCGGAATCTACGGTCGAGGCGATTAACGCTCTTTTTACCGAAATGGGATTTTCAAACACTCAATTTTCAAACATATACGGAGAATATGATACGGAACATTATATTTCCGTTAAAGAATACGCGTCGTTTATCGCCGAGGCGTTAAAAAACGAAACGTTCAGAAATTATTTTACGACGCCGAGAGATACGATAACGATAAGCGGAAGAACGACGACATTGTCCGATTCTTATATGCAAAGAGAGGGGGACAGTTACAGATATTCTTACGCTATAGGAGGACTTGACGTCGAGCATTTAAACTCCAATTCACGCTCCCTTGCGGCGGCCGCTGAAAAAGACGGAGTGGAACTTGTCGTAATAATAATAAACTCCGGCAGCGAGGAGGAACTTTACGAAGGGGCGGAATCCCTGTTTGAATATGGGTTCAACGAGTTTTCTTATATCGCGTTATCCCCCGCCGCGATTCCCGTGAGAGAAATAGACATAACAGAAAACGAGGAATTCGCGAAAATTTTCTACGAGCATACGATAGATATCTATCTTCACAATTCGATAGGAACGGAAAATCTTCTTTACCATATAGACGTCCCGGAAGACTTCGGGAAAGATAATCCAACGGCGTATCTGGAAATAACTCAGAGCCAGACAGATTATCAATATGAGGAAATCGGAAGATATCCTATGACCGTAACTTTTGAAACCTATAATACGATAGTGCCTCAGCCTAACGAAACCGAAGGAGGAGGTTTGTCAGCAATAGATATTATAATAATTGTAACAATAGCGCTTCTTCTCGCGGCGATAGGAGTAATATTCTGGTTTGTTTTCCAGAAAAAGAAGAGAAATCAACGCAGAGCGAGATTTCGTAAAATAGAGAAACTTCAAGACCGCTCTCTCAACCCCAAAGATATGAGAGAAAGAGAAGAAAAAGAAAACATGAGGAGAGGAATTTCCTCGGTCGCGTCGGAAGTTGAAAATTACGGAATAAACGAAGATTATGTCGAACCGCCTGTCATAGTCGAGACACAGAGAACTGGGACAAGAGAAAGTATCGAAGCCGCGAAAGAGGCCGCGAAAAAAAAAAGAGAAGAGGAAATAAAGGAATATGAAAGACGGATTTCCGAAGAAGGAAAAACGGAAAGAATAGAAAGATTCGGAAAACAGACGCTTGACAGGACTTATGTGACAAACGAAAAAGGCGAAAAGCTTTCTTTGGAGGATATAAAGAACGATTTTCAAAAAAGAGCGGAAAGAAGCCGAGAGTTAAATAAAGAGAAAACTTTCACAAAAACAATAACCAACGAAGAAGGAATAATTCTCGACAAAGAAGACATCGCGAAACTTAATACTCATTCCGAAAAGAAAATCTCACGCCCGAGAACTGGGACCTCGGAGTCTCTCGAAAACGCGAAACTTAGAAATGAAGAGGCGCGGAGCGACAGAAACAAAAAAGAAATAAAACAAAGAACGAC
>CAJFPG010000076.1 GCA_904398665.1 Candidatus Geddesella stercoravicola
AATGGTATTGTCAACGCCTCTTTCGCGAGAATCGCGGCTTTTTCAAAGTTTCCGCCTATTCCTACTCCGACTATTACCGGCGGACATGGTTTGCTTCCGGCTTCTTTTACGCATTGGGAAATATAATTTATAATCTCTGTTTCCTCCGCGGAGGGATTAAACATTTTTATCGAGCTCATATTTTCGCTTCCGAATCCCTTCGGCGCCGCCGTCAATAATATTTTGTCTCCTTGAACCAGTTTTATATGTATAATCGCAGGCGTATTGTCTCCGGTATTGATTCTTTTCAATGGGTCTTTCACAATTGAACATCTCATTTGGTTTTCATATGCCTTTTTTATGCCGGTGTTTATAGCGTCTTCAAATAATCCTCCGCTTATTTTTACATCTTGCCCTATTTCGGCGAATACGACCGCCATCCCGGTATCTTGACATATTGGAATTTCAAATTGTCTTGCGGCTCTCGCGTTGTCGAGAATTGTTTTTAGAGCGTTTTTCCCAATTCCGTCAGTTTCGTCTTCAAAACTTTTCTCCAGTTTTTTTTCAATATCTTTCGGAAGATATATATTGGCGTCTTGAAAAAGCTTTTCTACGACGTTTGAAATTTTTTCGGAAGTAATTTCTCTCATCAATTAGTCTCCTGATTTGATATTATTTATAGTTAATTATAATTAATATAATTTATGTTTGTATAAATAATATCATAATATATTATATAAATCAATGAAATTTAGGTAAATTTTTTTGTCAATTCCCAATTTTTGGAAATATAAAATAATTAAAAAATTTTTGTTTGACTTTTTTATATATTGTTTTTTTATTGGTTTTCTCTTGATTCGCGTTTATCTTGACTCTTTATTTTTTTTATGGTAAAATACTACTCATATAAGTTTACTTAATTTTTTATTTTGAAACAACATTAAAGAGGTTTGCTTAAAATTTATTTTTGTTGAGAAAGAATCTTTCGGAGAAATAGATTGTCTTAGATAAAATGGATTGCGAAAAAAATAAATTTTGATATTTTTTTATTTTTTAAATCATAATTTAAAAAATATAGGTAAAAAACATAGGTAAATGAGATTTAAGTTACAATTGCCGATTAATTTCTAGAACGATAGAAATTTTAAGTTTTTTATGATTTTATAAGTGGTATTATGTTTTATGTAATATTGTACTAACACAACAATACAGCAGATATAATAACATATATTTTTTTATTTGTCAATAGGCATTTAAAATAATTTTAGAGATAACAAGAAAATTATCGATTGGCTTATATAAATATATATCTATTTAAAGTTTATAGATATTTTGCATTTATTTAAGAGGTAAATATTATTTTTGAACTTTGCTAATCTATAACTTGTAAATTATAATTTGTAAAAACCCAAAAAGACAAAAGCAAGATATTTGGTTATATTCTTTATAAAAAATGCTGTGAATCATATAGAATATATAAAATATATTAAATATATTAAATATGATTTTGGATAATAAAATTATTGTATAATAAATTGGTTGTAGAAAATTTTATGATTTATTTTTTTGGGGTATTTAATTTTTGATATATTTGCGATATTTTAGTTGGATAATGATGTTAAATTATTATATTATATTTTTATAGTTTATTTTTAAATAATTTTGATATAACATTATTTTTTAGTAAAATAATAATTATTTAATATTATTAATATTTAGTTTTAATAATATTTAGTAATTTTTTTTATTTCTTTTTATTTCGTATTTAAAAATGATGAGAAAGGAACAAAAAAAATTTGTTGTTATATATAAAACTATGTATAATATAGAAAGGATTTTTAATGAATAGTAATATAAAAAAAATAGCCGTTATTTGCGCCATGTCGGATGAAGCCGAGAACATAGTTGAAAGATTGAGACTTGATGAAACGGGATTTCTCTCGTCAGGCGGTCCGATATTTTTCGGGATAGTTTTTGGAAAAGAGATTTTTATAGCTGTCAGCAGAGTAGGGAAGGTTGCAGCTGCGATGGCCGCGGAAGAGATTATAACTCGTTATTCCCCGGACTGTATTATAAATCTCGGAATTGCGGGCGGTGTTTATCCGGGAATTAAGACAGGCGATATTTGTGTTTCTTCCGGGTTTGTTCAATATGATTATGACTTATCCTCGCTTGGTATAAAAAGAGGGGAAATAGACGAGCTTGGATTTTCTGTTTTTAAAGCGGACGAATTCCTTGCGGGATTTTTGTTTGATATAGCGAAATCCATTTGTCAGAAAGATCGTTGTAGACTTGGCATAATAGCGACGGGAGACAGTTTTGTTTCGTCTTCCGAAACAGTTGAACGGCTTTATAAAGATTTTAACGCTTCCGCTTGCGATATGGAAGGCGGGGCGATAGCTTTTGTATGTTATTTTTATAAAATTCCTTTTGTTGCCGTTAGAGCGATTTCCGATAACGCTGATGAAAAGTCGCCGGTTGATTTTAACGCTTTCAGACGAGAGGCGATAGCGAAATCGACTGAAATAGCATATAGATTTATAAAGGAATTGTTTTGATTCTTCTCCGAATATTTATTCTCCCGTAGATATATAATCTACGGGAGGTATTTTTTTATGGAAAATAAAAAGCAGGGATTTATAAAAGGCGCTTTGATTCTTTCTTTATCAGGATTTTTGGTGAAAATAATCGGAGTCCTTTTTCGTATTCCTCTTACTAATCTTGTGGGCTCCGCCGCGATGAGTTATTATTCGTCGGCTTATAGCGTATATGTACTGCTTCTCTCTGTTTCCACTTCCGGACTTCCTACTGGGATTTCCGTTATTGTTTCTCGATTTTCCGCTTTAAGGCAAAATCGATCCGTAATGAAAACAATGAGGATTTCTCTTGCGATATTTGTTTCTTTTGGATTGATTCTTTCAATTTTAGGAAGTATTTTTTCGGAAAACATAGCTCTTACTATGAACAGTTCCGAAGCGTGGTATTCCGTTATTGCTATAATGCCGTCTATTTTTTTTATTTCTGTCGTTTCGGTTTTCCGCGGATTTTTTCAGGGGCTTAATAATATGACTCCTACCGCGGTGTCTAATATTATAGAAGCTTGCTCAAAACTTATTTTCGGTTACGGATTTTCTTTTTGGCTCTATACTCACGGTTATCCTGAGAAAATAATCGTAGGCGGAGCTATATTCGGAGTTACAGTC
>CAJFPG010000077.1 GCA_904398665.1 Candidatus Geddesella stercoravicola
AAACAGGTGTGATTTGTTTTTATTTGAATGGCGATGATATAGAAAATCATCACAGAGTTATCCGATTTATGATAGATAATAAATTGATTCGAAAAACAAAAACAGGACGATTATATAACATCAGTTTCAAATTTGATGACCAAACTCGGGCTGGTGAGTACGGTGCGGATTTCAAAGGTGAAATTAAACTTGCACAATTTATTGATTTGAATACTGGAGAATGGCTAAAATAAAGAGTTAAAAAAGAGAATTTTTAATTTTTTTTCATAATTGTAAAAATTCCGAATCGTGAAGCCTGAGCCCAATAAATAAAAATGTAAAGCGATTTGCGAAAAATATATACATTTCTATAAATTTGCCACGAAATTTATTACACATGAAAGGATAATTCTAAACGGCGGATAGCATTTTTTGAAATACTATCCATTAGAAGATATTTCTAGAAGATATTTCTAAGAAAAAAACTATATAAATCTTTAACTTCATTAGTTTTTGTTCCTATAAATTTTTTATTTAAAAGACTTATTGAACTCTAATCTCTAATGTAGCTAACAAACATAGTCCTAAATTACTTTTATAAACGAATAACACTTCGCTATACTTATTGTATACGTCTTATTTATGATGCGCTCAACTGTACAAAATCAACTCATACGGAAATATAAAGAAAAAAACAAATATATGAGAAAAAGGCTTGATTTAAGATATTTTAAAGCATTTTCTATAAATACTTACAAAGATTATAAAATAATTTTTATCTATATAACATAAATCAACAAAAAAGTTCACATATATTCCTATTATTTAAATTATTGTTCGATTTCTTTTTTTCCATTAGATTAAAGATGTAAGCCAATAAATTAAAAACGGTAGAAATTCAACCTAAACCTTGTCCGAATCAAAATATGAAAGGAGATATAAAAAATGCTTGAAACAGGAATGAAAGCACTGGATTTCATGCTGCCGGATAAAAACGGAAACAGCGTTTCCCTCTCTGATTTTCTCGGCAAAAAAATAGTATTATATTTTTATCCTAAGGATAACACTCCCGGCTGTACCCGCCAAGCCTGCGCTTTCGCGGCTCTGCACGAAAAATTCAAAGAGAAAAACGCCGTGGTCATAGGCGTCAGTAAAGACAGCCCCGAGTCTCATTCCAAGTTCGCGGATAAAAACGGGTTGCCTTTCACACTGCTTTCCGACCCGGAGCTTAAAGCGATCAAAGAATACGGAGTATGGCAAGAAAAAAAGTTGTACGGCAAAACGACTATGGGAGTTGTTCGTACAACCTTTATAATAGATGAAAAAGGTATGATAATAAAAATAATGCCAAAAGTCAAACCGGACACAAACGCTACGGAAGTTTTGGCGGAATTATAAATCATAATCCTTTAATATCTTTCTCCTCTCTTTCCTATTCTTCAATCATGGTTTTTTCCCGTTTGCTTTTCATTCCTTTCGGCAAAACTACTTACCGAATATATTTATTTTTGGAATAACATATTGATTTTTTATTAGATATATATGACAACTGAGGTGTAAAATGAAGAAAGATTTTCTCAAAATACAACAGAATAAAATGAGGAACAGATCTAAGATATTGAGATCTTCCTTATTATGACGAGAAAATCTCTCTGCATAAAAACCTCAAAAAACAGTCGCAATATTATTGTTCACATATTTTGAGCCGCGAGACAATTTTCCGCGGCTCTTTTTATTTATAAAGAAAATTTATAAGGAGAAAAAAATGTCTTTAATAAATATTCAAAATCTAACTTTTTCTTATGACGGAGAACCCCCTATTTTCGACAATGTCACATTCCAGATTGACACCGCTTGGAAAACAGGCTTGATAGGGCGCAACGGCAAAGGGAAAACCACCTTTTTAAAATTATTAACGGGAGAATATGAATATAAAGGAATTATTTCATCAAATGTAAACTTCTCCTATTTTCCATTTACGGTAAAAAATGAAGCTCTTCCGACACTACAAATTTTACAAAAACTGTCTCCCACGGCAATGCAGTGGGAAATCGAGAGAGAAATATCGCTGCTAAAAATTGATTCCGAAGTCCTGTATAGACCGTTTAAAAACCTGTCGGGGGGAGAACAGACCAAACTGCTGCTTGCAAGTCTGTTTTTGAACGAAGGAACTTTCCTTCTGATAGATGAACCGACAAATCATCTTGATTTTGACGGAAGGCAAGCGGTATCAGAATATCTAAAAAAGAAAAAAGGCTTTATTTTGGTATCTCATGACAGAGCTTTTTTAGATAGATGCGTCGATCATATCATATCCATAAATAAATCTAAAATAGAAATTCAAAGCGGAAATTTTTCTTCATGGCAGACAAATTTTGAACGCAGGCAATCTTTCGAACTTACGCAAAATAAGAAATTGGAAAAAAATATAAAGGAATTATCAGAAGCCGAGAAAAGAACCTCGAGGTGGGCCGACAAAACAGAAGCTTCCAAATATCAAAAACAGGCCTCGGGACTTAAAGCAGACAGAGGATATATCGGGCACAAAGCGGCAAAAATGATGAAAAGGGCAAAAGAAAACGAGATAAAAAAGAACAGAGCGATACAAGAGAAATCCGAGCTTTTAAAAGATTTTGAAATAAACGAAAATCTAAAGCTCTTCCCGCTGATATTTCGTTCGAGCAGAATTCTTTCATTTTCTCAGGTTGAAATTTTTTATGATAAAAGAAAAATCTGCGGTCCCGTAAATTTAGAGATTCAAAACGGTGACAGAGTAGCGCTTGAAGGCAAAAACGGAAGCGGAAAAAGCAGCTTGTTGAAAATGATAATAGGGGAAGATATAAACCATTCGGGGATTTTTTCAGCGGCTTCGGGACTTATCGTCTCATATCTGCCTCAAACATCAAAAGATCTACGAGGCAATCTTTCGGCTTTCGCGAAAGAAAACAATATTGATGAGACTCTATTCAAAACAATCCTTAAAAAAACTAATTTTTCCCGTGAAGATTTTGACCGAGACATGTCCGAATATTCGAGCGGGCAAAAGAAAAAAGTACTGATAGCAAAGAGCCTTTGCGAAAAAGCTCATCTATATATTTGGGATGAGCCCTTAAACTTCATCGATATATATTCCAGAATACAAATAGAAAAACTTATATCTGAATTTCTTCCGACCATGATCTTTGTCGAGCACGACAAAGTTTTCCGAGAAAAAACGGCGACAAAAATTATCAAATTATAAATAAAAACACAACTAACAAATCGGAAACTTCTCAAAAATATACTTTTTTTTTGTAAAAACATACTTTATTCGAAAAACACATTTTTTAATGTTCAAAATTACGACCACAAAATTCGACAAATTTGTGATATTTTTTTGACAAAAACGAAACTATATTGACTAATACCACATACTATGTTTGAATACAAATATAAAAATATATAAAAAAATAACCGTTGAAACACAACTTTTTGATACCCTAAAAAAATAGATACTTTTTTCTTCAATATCAAAATATTAAAAAAATTTGTAAAATAATCAAAATATAAAAAATTTTGAATAATTTCTATAGACAATTTTAGGAGGGTATACAAAATGAAAAAAACATCTATAAAAATTGTGTCATTTATAACCGCGGTAGCTCTTGCGGCAGGATTTGGAAATTTGTTTTTTTCCGCCGAGGAATCGGAGAACAAAAATGAAGTTTCGTTGAAGATTTCGGCGGCATGCGAGAATCATTTTTTCGACTCTTTCGCCAACAGGCCCGCCTGCGTAAATGAAAACGGAAATCTTCATATCTGTGAAAATAATTTTCCCGACGAAATTTTCAGAGAATATGTTTCCGGACTTGTCGGGGCGGAGGATGATTACTTTACGGAAGACGAAATAACTGACATCCATACCGTAAATGTAGAAGCAGACGGAGTCTCCGATTTGAGAGGTATAGAATATTTCACCGCGTTAACCCTATTGAACTGCGCTTCAAATCAAATTTCCGAACTGGATGTAAGTAACAACACAGAGCTGATTACTTTATATTGCAATCAGAATAATCTTACGGCGCTTGATATAAGCAAAAACCTTGCTTTAAAAACTTTGGATTGTTTTCTTAATCAACTGAAAGAACTGACTTTAGGCGAGAATCACGCTTTAACTTCTTTGGACTGTCATTATAATTCACTTACCGAACTTGATCTTTCAAGTTTATCATCGTTAAATTTAGCTCAATGTTACGGAAATCGTTTGACGAAATTAAATATAAGCTCAAATTCTGCCCTGCGGAATTTGAGATGCGAAGACAATCAACTGACCGAGCTTGACGCCGGAAACAACACTTCCCTGGCCTATTTACGCTGTGAACGCAATAAACTTACGAAGATAGACGTAAGCGGAAACACATCACTGGAAGGTTTATTCTGCAACAATAACATGCTGACAGAACTGGATATAAGCAAAAACACCGCTTTGATAAATTTGGACTGCCGTGACAATCAACTGAAAGAATTGAACGTCAAAAATAATCCAGAATTAACCCTTATTGATTGCTCCGATAACCTATTAACGGAACTGAACACAAATAATAACGTAGTCTTACGAGACCTTTTTTGTTCGGATAATCTCATTACTCATTTAAACCTAAAAAACAACGTTCAGCTTTCCAGTTTAGATTGCTCTATGAATCGACTGACAGAATTGGATCTGAGCGACAATCGCAGTCTGATATCCACAACTCTTTCCCCCCAAAACAACATCACCGTTAACGCCTATAAACACAACGGTCTGTGGTTGATAGACATAAACGATCTTGTTTCTTCAAAAAATTTAGACAAAATAATGATAGAAAGCCCTAACAGTGATTACAATCCTACAACCGGCATCGCATATTTTATGGAAAGACCTTCGTCGTTTACATATTCATACGACACCGGGCTGTCAATCAGAGACATGACCGTTACCGTTCGGCTTATTCGAGACGAAGAACACGATTACGGAACGCTGATCCCGGAGATTCCGGCGAAATGCGAACAAGAAGGACAAAAAGCTCACTATGAATGCTCGATTTGCCATAAATTTTTTGATGAAAACAGAAAAGAGATTTCAGCGTCCGATCTTATTATCCCAGCGTTAACTCACACGGTGAAAGAAGAATGGAAGTTTAATGATAACTATCACTGGCGAGTTTGCTCAAACGACGGCTGCGACGAGATTTTCGACATATCACCCCACGAAGGTGGAAACGCGACCTGCTCCGAGAAGGCGATTTGCTCGATTTGTAAAACCGAATACGGAGAATTTAAGCCCGATAATCATATAAATACCGAGATCATCGGAGCCGTCGCGGCAACGGAAGAAAAAGACGGTTATACAGGCGACATCTGGTGTAAAGATTGCAATAAAAAAATCGAAGAAGGAAAAATAATAGCTAAACTCGAACATGCCCACGATATGGTAAAAACCGAAGCGCGAGCCGCGACGCACGAAGAGGACGGCAATATCGAGTATTTTACCTGCTTAAAGTGCGGCGGGCTTTTCAGAGACGAAACAGGGATAAACAAAATAACTCCCGAGGTTACAATCATTAAAGCGACAGGTCACACTTATAAAGAAGAGTATAAGTACGACGAGAACTGCCACTGGCAAGAATGCGACTGTGGAAAACGAACAAAAACAGAAGCTCATGTTTTCGGAGACTGGACGACAATCGAGGCGGCCGACGCGGAAAACGAGATTAGAGAAAGAAAATGCGAAATTTGTTCTTACGAACAAACAGCAACATTTCCCGCCGCCGATTATGAAGAGAACAAAGACAACAATCAATCGACGCTCGAAAACCAAAATCCTCAGGAAAACGACAAACCTTCCAAGCCAGCGAATACCGATGATAGCAGCGTTTCCTTTTTCACAACCCTGTTTGTTTTAAACGGAGTCGTAGGATCCGTTTTAACAATCGTTTTCCTGATAACGATTAATGATAAAAAAAGAAAAGACTGTAAATAAAAACGTTAAATTTTACCCCGTATGATAAAAGCTTATCATACGGGGTAAAATCGTAGGACACGAGTTTCAAAAGCGCCGTTTGTTTTTTTATTTTGATTAAAACTCGGAAGGAAAAATAAGAATAAGAATTAAAAATAAAAGTATTCTTGCAGTCCGTGTCCGCAAACAACATATTTTAAATCTTAGGCGAACAAAAGCAAAATTTTATCTTTTATTCCCAAAACAAATATCACTAAAACTATGAGAGGAAGCGCGTAAGTAACATAAAGTCTCATCCAATTACGGACTTTAAGCCCTTTCCCCAAATTCGCCTCTTCCTTAAAATTTTTCCACCCCCAACCGTAGCGGCTGGTGCAGAACAGCAGATATACGAGAGAGCCGAGAGGAAGCCAGATATTGGAGACCAAAAAATCCTCCAAATCAAGTATTGTCGTTCCCTCCCCGAAAGGCTGAAAACCCGATAAGACGTTATAGCCGAGAACGCAGGGAAGAGAAAGAAGTATCACCAAAACGATATTTACGCCAGCGACCTTTTTTCTACTCGCGCCCGTCATATCCATACCGCAAGAAATTATATTTTCAAAAACCGCGAGCACCGTTGAAAAAGCGGCGAAAGCCATAAACACAAAAAACAAGCTGCCCCAAAGCCTGCCAAGCGGCATATGGTTAAATATATTCGGAAGCGTGACAAAAATCAAATTCGGACCGCTGTCCGGAGAAACCCCAAACGCGAAGCAAGCCGGAAAGATTATCAAACCCGCGGTGAAAGCGACAAAAGTATCCAAAACGGAAACATTGACGGCTTCTCCGAGAAGGGCCCGATCTTTTCCTATATAGCTTCCGAAAATCGCCATAGCGCCGATTCCCAGAGACAAAGTGAAAAACGACTGATTCATAGCGGCGACGATAACATTGACGAATCCGGCCTCTTCCATTCGGCCAAAATCCGGAATCAGATAAAATTTCAACCCTTCTTCCCCGCCGTCGGTCAATATACTGTTGACCGCCAAAACAACCATTATCGCCAGAAGGGCGAGCATCATAACTTTTGTAACTCTCTCCAATCCCCGCTGCAAACCAAATGAATTTATCACAAACCCCAAAACCACTACGACTATCATCCAACCGACCATAACAAACGGCTGACCGAGCATTTCGGAAAACACCGCCTGTACCTCTTCCGTCGCCGCCCCCTCAAAACGCCCGGAAGCCGTCAGATAAAAATAATGGAACATCCAACCGCATACCGTCGTATAGAACATCATCAACAGATAATTTCCAATCAACGCCACATAACCGTGGATATGCCATTTTTGACCCGGCTTTTCGAGCGCCTGATACGCTCGCACGGGACTTTTTTGGCTGGCGCGACCAACGGCGAATTCCATTGTCATTATCGGAATTCCCAAAATAATCAGAAACAGAACGTAAAATAAAACGAACGCCCCGCCCCCGTACTCTCCGACAAGCCAAGGAAATTTCCAGACATTCCCAACCCCTATCGCGCAGCCGGCCGAAAGCAGGATAAATCCGAGCCTTGAACCCAATTTCTCTCTTTGCATAAACTTTCCCCCTTCGTTTATCGTCGGCAAAAATCGTTTTTACAAAAGAAAAAACATTCAGAGAAACAAACATCACAGATTGTGAAATTATCGTTTATAAAACAGCCGAAATTTCACTGTTTCCATTTTTTGCCGTTTTATTTCTTTACTGTATAGTAACACAAACCCATATTTTAGTCAATATGAAACCGATTAAAACGCAAAAAATTATTCAAAGACAGAAATCTGAAAAATTTTTGAGACAAGCCGAGATTTCTCAATAAAATAAAAAAGGCCACGGATTCTAAATGATGTTCTTTTATGGCGTCTTAAAGAAGCTCGACGATATCATGAGCCCCTTTTCGACTTAAATCGAAATTCTCCGAAAAATAAAAAGGCTATGAGTTCCGACGACAACCAAACCTTTCCGAAAGAAAAAATACGTCTTTCAAATAAACGAGCTTCCTCAAAAAAATAAAGAAGAAAGAAATTCCGATATATTTCAAAAAACCGCCAGCAAAAAATCATTAAAGAGAGGCGAGCGAGGGAGCGTTTATAAATAACAAAGACAATGTTCACGGAAAAAACAGAGTTCATAATTCAGACAATATATCATTTATTGACAATGGGCCCTTTTAAAAGGACCCATTGTATAATACGGAAGAAAAAATAAAATATTACGGAATAATGTTTGAGTTCGGCTTTTCATCCGATATGTATTTTAACAGTATTGATTTATAATTCAGTATCAAATAATTAAAACACATATTTTAAAAATTGTAACATAAATTTTAAACAATCGTAACATATATGTTATATCATTATACTGCTATATAGAGATATACCTATATGTCTATACTTATAACCATTATAATATATTTAACCGTTATAATATATTATTTTACTTACGACTTTATGGTACCGTCCTTTATTTGAGGGCGTCGCCGTTAATCACGGTAATCTGCGACAAAAAAGAATACAGCTCTTGGTTATCAGAAAGAATATTATCAAAACAATCGGAATCTTTTCCTTTTTCTTGATATTCGTCTATACCGTTTTCCATAATTTCCAAAAAGGCATCCTCGGAAACCGACTTCGTCATTTGTTCGCCGACGGCTTTGCAAGACACATATTTGGCGAAGAAATAAATAATCTGAGCCTTACAGATTTCGAAGTTTAGAGGATTGTTTCCGAATTTGGCGAGAATAGGCTGACTTTTGAAATCGACGTTATCTTCCGAGAAAATATCCCCGAGTTTCGCGTTCGTATTCACGCCGTAGTCTGACAGGTCGGAAACGAGACAATCAAAAAGATACGCCGCCTCATAGCAGGACTGCTCCGCTCCCGAGAAAAAGGGAGTGACATTATCACGAGGAGCGGGGATGATAATGGATTTGAGTTTAAGACGGTTGAGATAATTAACATGAGCGGTAACGTCTCTAAACTCGATTTTATCGGGGGAGGACAAAGAGAAAAACAACTGAAAATACTCTCCGCTCTCGGGAAGATCGGAAATATACTTTTCCGCCAAACTTCTGTCGCAGTAGGGACTGACAACGATTTCCCGATTGTCGGGCTTAGTTACCTCGGGCGAAATCTCGGGAGGGACAGCGGATTTACGAAGAGGTTCGATTTCTTTCAAAAAGTCATACAAATACATTTTTGACACTCCTTTAATTTTGTTTAAGATGATAAAAAAGGGAGGCTGTAAACAGCCTCCCGGGGCGGAAGGCGGTCATAACGACCGCGTTCCGAGAGCACGAAAACCGTTATTTTCAGAGGTGATAAAGAAAATAAAGGTTTTCGAGAAAAAAAGGAAAGATGATATTCGGAAGAAGATTCACCAAAAGGCCGAATATCAATATCCCTTTCACGCTTAGCAAGAAACAAAATATATAAAATTAACTTTTCCCTTTTCCTCTCTTTCAAGATACCGGATAATCGCCGAAACTTATAAAGAGAGTTTTAACCCAAATTTGCCTCTTTTTCTTTTTAGTGTTTCTTGCTTTACGTGAGAAATCGAATAAGGAAAATCCCTAATAAGGAAAACCTTATTCATATATCCCGACTCCGCCTTTCGGCTCACCGCTAAGTCGGTTCGCCGAAAGGCATCGACATCGGGTATTTCATTCCCGAGGCGCGCGCCATCAGGCAACTAAATCGAACATAGGATTGTGGGCTCTCATATAAGAGGGGAAATCGTTCTCCTTTTATACATCGTGTCAAGATAAAATCTTGCTCTCTCACTCGCCCTCAACGCGAATAAACTTCCGAATAAATCGACCGTTTAACATAAAAACCACCGCGAAGGCCTCACAAAAGGGGAAATCCCCTCCCGTAAATCCCCGATTCTCTCCCCTTGACAAAAGGGGGAAAATGTGGTAAACTAAACCTCCACAGAAGTGACTATGGCGTTGTTTGCTGCAACCCGTAGTTCGACCGTGAGAGGTCTCTCCCTCTCACAGGTCGCTGTGGTCTATTTTTACGCCCCGAGAAGGAAACTCAAAGTTTGTTCTCGGGAAGCGACCGATTTATTCAGTTACGATTCCTAAAAGGGTCAAGTTTTGACAAAAAATCACGCCCTTTACAAAAAGATAATTTATATATTAAGACCGAGATTCTCGGTTTTAATTATCTCAAAAAACAAAAAATCGGGGATATGTGCAAAAACACATATCCCCGAATTGCAAACAAAATTTGACAAAACGAAATAACCCGCCTGTAGCTCTTGAAACGCCGAAAGGAATTTGATATAATACAAATATAAGTCGGCGCCGATTATTCGGCAGGCGTTTATGTGTTTGCTGCACATAGACGTCAGGGCTGTTGAGTCTCTCCTCAACAAGCCTGCCGGCGTTTTTTATGCCCCGCCGGTTCGGGCGATATTTACTTTTACAGACAGATTATACCATATATTTACAAAAAAAGCAATAGGTTTTGATGAAATTTTTTAAAAAATTATTCGACAAAAAGCGAGAAGAGGGGGAAAAAGGGATAAAAAAGGATAAAAGGGGAAGTTTGGAGAAAAGACGAGAGACCTTGAAAAGAAAAAAAACAGTTTTAAGAGAGATAGGAAAGCCCCGCCGCTTTGCGGCGGGGCTTTTAGGGAAAAGAGGGAACGGAAAGACAGAGAAAGACAGGACAGACCCCGCCGCTTTGCGGCGGGACCTGTCTGAGAAAAGGGTTAAAAAGAAACGAATGAACGAAGAGAAACGACCGAAAAGAAAAGACAACAAGGCACGGAGACGATTTGAAATAAAGGCTTTACCTCGCCGCAAAGCGGCGGGGCTTTTATGAGGAAGAGGAAAGACGAAGAGAGACAGGACAGTCCCCGCCGCAAAGCGGCGGGGACTGTCATTAAGAAAGCGAAAAGACAGAAAGATACAACAGTTTTGATTTCGCCATAAAAAAACGCCGAACCCAAAAACTATGGGTCCAGCGTCACGCTGGTGCGGATAACAGGAATTGAACCTGCACGATCTCGCGATCACTAGAACCTGAATCTAGCGCGTCTGCCAGTTCCGCCATATCCGCGAATATAAAAATACAAACAACGACCGTTTCGGCAAAAAGTTTCTCCGACACTATAAAATATCAAACGTCACCGAAATCGGGAAGTGATCCGAAAGCCATACGCCGTCTCGATTATCGTCCCAGACATTCGGTTCAGAAACAGTCCCCGCCGTTTTATCGTCGGTAAAAATATAATCTATTTTCTTTATCTCGCCCCGATTCATAAAACCATGACGGGTAAAGGAAATATCTTCGGTATGCTCTACAAAGACAGGAGAAACGTTCTCAAAACACATTCTCATTGTTTCGGACAAAGGGTCGGAATTAAAATCGCCGGCCAAAACAAACGGAAAACCGTATTTTTCCCTATCTTCCGCAATCCTTAAAATAACCTTTTTCACGCCCGACAAGGCCGCCTCTTCCTCGATATCGAGATGTACGTTATACACAAAAAAAGGAACCGACGAATCTTTTTCTTTGAGCGTCGCCACGGTACAAACCCGAGGATACTCACTTTGACAAGGGAAACGGGAACCCGAGACATACGGGGTATCGGAAAGCCAGAAAGTCTCGAAACCCAAGACATCCAACGCCGAATTTTTTATCATTACCGAGGTCATTTCTCCGGAATAATCTTTTTCACGTCCGACGCCGATTATCGTATACCCATGAAAATGCGCCGTGAAAAAATCCCTTATATCATCGGTCATTTCCTGAAAACAGACGATGTCGGGATTTTCATCGTCGATCTTTTTAAAAATCATACCGATACGGTGAATCAAGGCGTTTTGCCCATCGGCAAACCAAGCGCCGCGAATATTAAAGGTAACAAATTTCAAACGCCATCACTCCCCGTTGTCTGATACCTGATTATTTTACCAGAAAAACCGAGCGGTGTCAATAGTCAAAAATGAATTTTTCAAATTATTTAAAATCAAACTCATCAAAAACACCGCCCGAAAAAATTTATAAACGTTCGATTTTTTTTCGGTATCAATTCATTTTAAACTTTGAAAAAACAGACTCAAAAAATATTTTTTGAGTCTGTTTTTCCATCACTCTCCGCTCGCCCCGTAGTTGGACAGAACTCTCGCCGAAGGATCGGAGACATCGCAGCCTTTCCACGCTTTATTCGGCATCCAAAAATCTTTTATCATTTCGGACTGTCCGGGATAATATTTCTCAAACAGTTCTCTGTAAAGCAGGGACTCTTTGGTAAAGGGTCGGCAATGCTCATATTTCGCCGACAGCTTTTCAAACTCCTCGTCGGTATATTTTCCCTCCGCGTATTCCTTTATATAATCCACCATTGAATGTCCCACGGCGTCGCTGAACGCCGCTTTTTCGCGAAAGAGAATATCTTTCGGCAAAATACCGTCCTTTTCAAAAGCGTGACGCAAAAGATATTTTCCCTTTCCGTATTTGTTGAGTTTCATTTCGGGGTCCACGCTCATAACATAATCGACAAAATCAAGATCCCCGAAAGGAACCCTCGCTTCAAGGGAATTGACCGATATACATCTGTCGGCTCTCAAAACATCATACATGTGGAGCTCACGAACCCTTTTCTCCGATTCTTTCTGAAATTCCTCCGCGTTCGGGGCAAAATCGGTATATTTATATCCGAATAACTCGTCGGATATCTCTCCGGTAAGAAGCACTCGAATATCGGTTTTTTCATGTATCGCCTTACAGAGAAGATACATTCCGACGCTAGCTCTGACTGTCGTAATGTCAAAAGTCCCGAGCAGGGCGACAACCGGCTCGACGGCCGATATCGCGTCCTTTGCCGTCATTATGACTTCGGTATGCTCCGATCCTATGTAATCGGCGACCTCTCTCGCGTAACGAAGGTCGATAGCGTCTTTCTCCATACCTATCGCAAAAGTTTTTATCGGTTTTTTAAGAATCTTCGCCGCCACGGCGCATACGAGAGAACTGTCAAGTCCGCCGCTGAGAAGAAAACCGAGAGGAGCGTCAGAATCGAGTCTTTTTTCTATTCCGGCTATAAGCTTTTCCCTGATCTTAGAACATACCGTTTCAAGATCATCGTAAATATACGATTTGACGGAAGCCATATCGCGATAAAGAACAAATTTCTCGCCGTCAAAATAATGTCCCGGAGGGAAAGGCATTATCTTTTCGCAAAGCCCGACAAGGTTTTTCGCCTCGCTGGCGAAAAGATACGCTCCCTCTCTTTTTCCGTAATAGAGCGGCCTTATTCCGATAGGATCTCTCGCGGCGATATACTTTCCCGTTTTCGCGTCGTATATTATCATCGCGAATTCGGCGTCGAGACGGCGAAACATATCCAAACCGTATTTTTCGTAAAGAGGAAGGATTATCTCGCAGTCAGAGTCGCTCTTAAAAGAATAACCTTCCTTTTCAAGCTCCGCTTTCTCCTTTCTGAATCCGTACAATTCCCCGTTGCATACGACGTAGCTTCCGTCTCTGCAAAACGGCTGCATACCCTCTTCGCTGAGTCCCATTATCGCGAGACGATGAAAGCCCAGAAAACCTTTCCCCGTATCCACGACAAGACTCATATCCGGACCTCGGGAAAGGGTCCTGTCAAAACCCATCTCAAATTTTTCTCTGTCAGCGACGTAATCCGTCATTCCCATAATTGAACACATATATCAGTTCCTCCTTTTTTCATCAGAAAATTCAAAATTGAAAAACTCAATACTGAATAATTATTAAATATTCAGTATAAACCATAAAAAATTAAAAGCAAAATCCACGTTTTCGTCAGCGCCCCGGCTCTCACACTTGCCGAAAAAATTCCATGACAATCAGCCTTTCAGTCTCGTATTTCAGCCTTATAATAAACAATCTTTTCCATATGAAAAACAATTCTCAGGCATAAGCCGAACTACGACCGCGAATCTGAATTTTATATTGGAAATAACAGCAAAAAAGATACAGCCTTCGCCTATTTTTAATAGGACGAGAGCTGTATCCCGCGGTGCCACCTATTTTACCCTTTCGGGTCACTTTCGAACTCTGACAAGTTCCGCCAACTGACGTATGGCTTCACGGCTCACCCTACTGATTCTCAGACGTTCAGGCTGCAACTCCGAAGTGTTCTTCAAAACAGTATTGCCGCGGTATTCTCAGCGACGACCGCTCTCTGTACGCAAGAGACTGTTTCTACTTTTCTTCATCACAGTTTTTATTTATATTTTATTATTTAGACCGAACCGAATCGATAATATCAAATCAATCCCGTTTCGCAGTATCCGATCTGTCCGATTTCCCGAAATTTCAGGGACCGAATAATACCTCTGATTTCCATATTCATAAATATCCGAAATATCTATAAATTAGTAATTAACCTATTTACTTTTTCCCGAAAACTCAAACTCGTTTTCGACCTCGCTTTTATCTCACGCCGAACAACAGCTCTCCGTAAGAAGGAAGGGGCCAAAAATCAGACGCCGTAATAGTTTCCGCCTCATCCACGCAGGCGCGAAGCTCCTGCATTTTGACAAATACGTCAGATTTATACGTTTGGGCCTCCTCCAAAAGATCTGTCTTATCCGAAACATTTATCAACGCTTCTTCGAGAATCGCCACTTTTTCATATATACATCCCGCGAGGGCCGAGAGCTTTTTGGCTCTCTCCGCCTCGTAAGAAGACACTCCGAATTCTTTTTGCATGGCGGCGGTTTTAAGAAGCTCTTTCGTATAAGACGAAATCGCGGGAAGAATATCGTGGTTTACCATATCTATCATCGTCATAGCCTCAATATGGATGACCTTCGAATAATTTTCAAGCAGAATTTCATACCTGGAACGAATCTCGACCTCGGAATAAACTTTATGAGTCGTAAACAATTCAATATTCTTTTCTTTAAGAAGATACGGCAGACAATCGGGAGTGCTGCGAAGATTTAACAGCCCTCTCTTTTCAGCCTCTTCAAGCCAAGACTCGTCATATCCGTTGCCGTTGAATATTATACGTTTATGATCCTTGATGGTACGAGTTATAAGTTTGTTCAAAGCGTCGGTAAAATCGTCCGCAGCTTCCAGCTCGTCGGCGAAAACTCTCAAACTCTCCGCCACGGCGGTATTCAACATAGTATTGACGCCGGCTATGGAAGAACTCGAACCGAGCATGCGGAACTCAAATTTATTACCCGTAAACGCGAACGGTGACGTCCTGTTTCTGTCGGTGGTATCTCTCATAAAACGAGGAAGAACATGAACTCCGACTTTCATCTGAGTCTTCTCCTTGGCGTCGTACGCCGTTCCGTTCTCGATAGATTCCAAAATAGCCTCTAACTCTTCGCCCACAAACATTGACACAACCGCCGGAGGCGCCTCGTTCGCCCCGAGACGATGATCGTTCCCGGCGCTGGCGGCGGCGATTCTCAAAAGATCTTGATAATCGTCGACAGCCTTTATGACGGAACAAAGGAACAACAAAAACTGAGCGTTCTCATGAGGAGTCTCTCCCGGCTCCAAAAGGTTCACTCCGGTGTCGGTCGAAATAGACCAGTTATTATGTTTTCCGCTTCCGTTGACTCCCGCGAAAGGTTTCTCGTGAAGCAGACATACCATTCCGTGCCGCTTCGCTATCTTCTGCAACAGCTCCATCGTAAGCTGATTATGATCAGTGGCGATATTCGTGGTTGTAAATATAGGCGCAAGCTCATGTTGAGCGGGAGCGACTTCATTATGCTCTGTTTTGGCGAGAACTCCGACCTTCCAAAGTTCCTCGTTCAAATCTTTCATAAATTCCGAAACACGGGGCTTAATTACCCCAAAATAATGGTCGTCAAGCTCTTGACCTTTCGGGGGTTTCGCTCCGAAAAGAGTTCTTCCGGTATATATAAGGTCTTTTCTTTTATCGTAATATTCTTTCGGAATAAGAAAGTACTCTTGCTCGGGCCCCACGGTTGACTTTACCGCCATAACAGAATCGTGTCCAAACAGTTTCAAAACTCTGACGGCCTGCTTGGAAAGCGCTTCCATCGAACGCAAAAGCGGTGTCTTTTTATCAAGCGCCTCTCCCCCGTAAGAACAAAAAGCGGTGGGAATACAGAGAACGTTATCTTTTATAAAAACATATGACGTCGGATCCCACGCCGTATATCCTCTCGCTTCAAAAGTCGCGCGAAGCCCTCCGGACGGAAAACTCGAAGCGTCGGGTTCTCCTTTTACAAGTTCCTTACCGGAAAACTCCATTATAACCGAGCCGTTTCCGTCGGGGGAGATAAAGCTGTCGTGCTTCTCCGCGGTGATCCCGGTCATAGGTTGAAACCAGTGGGTATAATGAGTGGCCCCGTTTTCCACGGCCCAATCCTTCATGGCGTTGGCAATAACGTTGGCGTGTTCGATCGGCAAACGCTTACCGAACGACATTGTTCTTTTTAACGCGTTATAAGTGTCTTTCGGAAGACGCGCTCTCATAGTATCCTCTCCGAAAGCCTTGCTGCCAAATAATTCGGGAATTGTTTTCATACTCATTCTCCTTTTGTCTTTTTCTTTCCAATACCCCAAAAAAAGCGAATAAGGCGCCACAGAATGTGACGCCTTTGCCATCCGTTCTTTTGTTTCTGATTGGATTATACACCTATTTTTTTCAGATGTCAAGAGAGTTCTTAAAAAATTTACAAAATTTGCATTTTTGTTACATGTTATAAAAAACAAACGAAAATAAATATATAATATAACTATATAATTATACTAAATTATACTAATTATAACAATTTAAAATTTTATGATTGCATATAATCACAAATAAATTATAAATAAAAAATTAAAATCATACTATATTCATATATAAAAACTACTATATATGATAATAAACCCATATAAAAAGGAAAAAACGCTAATGCTGATATAAAAATACGGCAACAATTTAATCTCCCGAAAATAAGCGGGATAGCTAAGAAAAAATAAAATAGATGTAATAATTATTATACTAGTTTTTTGCTAGTTTTTATTTTTATAATATATCTTTGTTTATATTATTTATATAAAAGACAATATAAACAAAGAATATAAAAATAAAATATCAAAAAATAATATAAATAAAACAAATATAAAAATTGCTAAAATCCCATAAAAATCGAAAAGAACATCGATTAACAAACAATAAAAAATATATGATATAAGGTTTGTTTCCTTAAAAGGGAAATCTCCGCGGATATAATTACATATATTAATATTAAACAAAAAATCTTTTTGTTTTTTCGCCATTGTAAGTATAGCTATCTTAACATAAAATAATATTTCTATTATTGAATTCTCAAACGTTCAGTTTATGCAATAAAAAAACAAGAAAGCCTTATAAAAATATTTTACTATAAATTCTTACAAAAACAAAAAAATCACTATACTTGTTTTCAAAATTTGGTACCTAAAAAAGCAAAAAAATAAAAAAAATAATCGACTAAACTTTACAAAAAAATCTTTTTATGATAAAATTTATAACAGAATAACTATATATAACTATTAAATATTTCCGCAACGATTGAACATAACAAACTCAGGTTCCGGAAAGGAAGAATATATAAAAATGGAAAATAACAATAACGACATAAAAATCAAAATACTTATAGTATCTTCCGAAAAAAGAAGCGCCGAGATTATTCGTTCCGGATTTGACAGTTTAACAAATAATACAACAGAAATTTCACACACCGCGAAAGACGCGAAAAAAAAACTTTCTGAAAATAATTTTGACATCATAATAATAAACGCCCCGCTCTCAGATGAGTTTGGAGAAAATCTCGCGGCGTCCGCTTGTCGTAAGCATGACGCTTCAATATTAATTATGGTAAAAAAAGAACTATATAATGACGCCGTTAAAATTGCTGACGATAACGGTTATTTCTGCATCTCAAAACCCGTTTCAAAAGAATTTTTGACACAGACTGCAAAAATTCTTTTAACCGCGAGAAAAAGATTTAAAAAAATAGAAAAACAAAAAGAAAAACTTGAAACTGAGGTAGACGATATAAAACGTATAAGACGGGCTCAATATTTACTAATGGAAAAACTGGGAATGAGCGAGAACGAGGCTTATAAATATATAGAAAAACAGTCGATGGATCTTTGCGAAAGAAAAAGCGATGTAGCTAAAAGAATAATAATGACATATGAGATATAAGATATAAGTTTTATATTATAATAACATGTATAAATATAAATTATTACTCATTCTTTTATTTACTTATTTTTTATAAACAAATATTCTAGGCAAAATAAGCAAAATATGTTTTAATGATGTTTTGGATATATGATATATTTTATAAACATCAGTTTATTAATTATAAAATATAATTTTATAAAAAATTTTTATTAAAAAATTATAAAAAAATCAAAGTCATCAAAAGGCAAGCGACTTATTCAAAAATATATAATTAAAGACTCTGTTTGAAATAAAAATCTTTGTTTTTAACAAATATATTATTTAAAAAAAATTATAAAGAATAAACTATAAAAAACACGAAAATAACCGCGAAATATTTCATATAGAATTTATTTCATAAAACAAATAAAAAATAATGAAATAATAAATTATTGAGATAATTATTGAGATTAAAATAAAATTTCTTTCTAACATACTAAACAAACATAATTTGCATAAAATTTTTCAAATTAAATAAAAACTTCTGTCTTTTAAAAATTTGTTTATATTTTAATATTTAATATATACGATTTCTTATATAATTACAAATAAATATATGCTCAAAACAAGAACCGTAAAGCTTATGGACTTTACGGTTCTTGTTTTGTTTGTAAAATATAATAAATATTGCATAAATTTCGCTGTTTTACTATAAAGAATAGTCAAGACCTTTTCCGGAAGATTTGTCAGCAGTTTTCTTTTTCTTTTCTTTTCTTTCTTCTCTTCTTTCAGCGCCCTTTGAAAAAAGACTAATAACAGAGCTCAAAATAAATGTAGCCCCCATTCCGACAGCAACGCCAGCCATAATAGCTCCTCGCTTTATTTTTTTTTGAGCCGATTCTTTTTTCATTTTGTTTTTCACAGACATAAATATCCCTCTTTTCCAAAACACAAAAATTCTGTTCTGAAAACAACAGAAACACAAGGTCTAATCTATATTTGAGTATAGCACTATTATCAAAATTTGTCAACCGGAGAAAAACTATTGACTTTATAACATGTAAATGATAAAATAAGAAAAGAAATAACTCTGGAAAGGATAACAAAAGATGAGAGAAGATCTGTTTCTCGGAATCTCGGAAGACGACCGAAACAGAATGCTGGGATGCCTTTCGTCCT
>CAJFPG010000078.1 GCA_904398665.1 Candidatus Geddesella stercoravicola
TGTTTTTTGGTCTATTGAAATCGCGGGAGAAAGTCCGTCGATATAATCGACATCCGGCTTCCCTTTCTGATCGAGAAACATTCTCGCATAGGAAGAAAGCGATTCAACATATCTTCTCTGCCCTTCGGCGTAAATAGTATCGAACGCGAGCGAGGTTTTGCCTGAACCCGAAAGTCCCGTAAATACAATAAGCTTGTTTCTCGGAATAGTTAAATTGATATTTTGGAGATTATTTTCTCTTGCTCCTTTTATAATAATAGATTCCTTCATCTTCCGTTCTTCACCTTACAGTTTTCAATTTCTTAATTTTATCCCTCAGTTGAGCCGCGAATTCAAAATCCAACCGCTCAGACGCCGCTCTCATTTCCGCGGTAAGTTTCTCTATTTCCGCTTTGCGTTCTTGATATGAAAGCTTCCTGAATTTCTTTACGGCAACTTCTGTCTCATCCGTCTCATAGTCGTTCACGATTTGCGAAATTCCAATAACATCTGAAATGGGTTTAATTATGGTTCTTGGCGTGATTCCGTGTTTTTTATTATATTCCGTCTGAATATTTCTTCTTCTTTCGGTCTCAGTAATAGCCTTCTCCATTGACTCCGTGACACTGTCGGCATACATTATTACCCGACCTTCCGCGTTTCTCGCCGCACGACCGATAATCTGAATAAGAGAAGTCTCATTACGCAAAAAACCCTCTTTATCCGCCTCCAACAAAGCTATCAAAGAGACCTCAGGGAGATCCAATCCTTCTCTTAAAAGATTTATTCCGACCAATACGTCGATTTCCCCCGAACGCAAATCCCGAAGGATTTCTATTCTGTCAAGAGTGTCGATATCATGATGCAAATATTTGACTTTTATATCAAGATTTTTAAGATACTCTGTAAGAGACTCCGCCATTTTAATTGTGAGAGTCAAAACAAGAGTTCTTTCTTTTTTCTCTATTCTCTTATATATTTCCGTTACCAGATCGTCGATTTGTCCCTCAGTCGGTTTTACGTCTATCTGGGGGTCTACAAGTCCTGTCGGTCTTATAAGTTGTTCTACAATTTGAGAAGAATTGTTTTTCTCAAACGCCGCCGGTGTCGCGGAAACAAAAATAGCTTGATTTATCCGTTCCTCAAACTCGTTAAAATAAAGCGGCCTGTTATCATAAGCCGAAGGCAATCTGAAACCGTACTCCACAAGATTTTCTTTTCTCGCCCTATCACCGCCGCTCATACCTCTTACCTGGGGCAGCGTTACATGGCTCTCGTCAACAATTAAAAGATAATCTTTCGGGAAATAATCAAGAAGAGTATACGGCGTTGAGCCGGGAGGCCTTCCCGTAAGAATTCGAGAATAATTCTCAATTCCCTTGCAATAACCGAGCTGCTTTAAAAACTCAATATCATACATTGTTCTCTCTCTAATTCTCTGAGCTTCTATCAATTTACCCCTTTCCTTGAAGAACTCAACTCTCTTCTCCATTTCGTCGAGTATTTCAGTATAAGCTCGTTCCATTTGCTCGGGTTCCGCGACATAATGCATTGCCGGGTAAATCGCGATATAACTCATTTTTGATATAATCTCCCCGGTAACATGATCGACCGTCAGTATACGCTCTATCTCGTCGTCAAAAAACTCTATTCTAACAAGATTATTTTCGCTCGATACGGGGAAAATATCCAAAACATCCCCTCTAACCCGAAAACACCCTCTTATAAGTTCGTAATCGTTTCTCGTAAAACGTATCTTCACAAGATCCGCCATTATTTGTTCTCTGCTTTTTTTCTGTCCGACTCTGGCTGAAACAACCATATTTTTGTAAGTCTGAGGATCCCCGAGAGAATAAATACAGGAAACGCTCGAAACAATTATTACGTCTCGCCTTTCAAACAAAGACGAGGTTGCCGAATGCCGAAGACGGTCAATCTCATCGTTTACGCTCGAGTCTTTTTCTATATAAACGTCTTTATGCGGTACATACGCCTCGGGCTGATAGTAATCATAATAAGATACAAAATATTCAACGGCGTTATGAGGAAAAAACTCTCTGAGCTCATTACAGAGCTGAGCCGCGAGAGTTTTATTATGAGCGAGAACAAGAGTGGGTCTGTTTACTTTCGCGATTACATTCGCCATAGTAAAAGTCTTTCCGGAACCAGTAACTCCAAGAAGCGTTTGATATTTATATCCTTTATTCAGTCCGTCAGTAAGCTTTTCTATTGCATCCGGTTGGTCTCCGGTCGGTTTATACGAAGAAACAAGATCAAATTTATCCATAAACAATGCCCTTCTGTCGAAAAAAGAAAATACTTAAAAATACCTATAATATAATTTTTATATATTACAACCTTATATTTCGAAGACATATTAAAGATATATTAAAATAATTAAAATATATTAAGAAATATTGAAGACATATAAAAATATATTTTTTATCGTATTATTTCCTAATATAAATTATAACATAATCTTTTTTAAAAATAAATAGATTTATTATGATTTCACAAAAAATTGAAAGATAAAATAAGAACGTGACAACGACGAGAAGCATCGTTGTCACATATAAAAATATAGTTATTTTTTTCCAGGTAATTTGCCGCCGTATTTTTTATCCGTCCAATCATCGAAAAATTCAGACAACTCGTCTTCCGCCGACATCATATTGCTTTCGGCAAGAGAAACGAAATCGTCTCTTTCAAAAATAATATGGTCAATAAGTTCAATTCCCATACTTTCAAGATAAGACTTCGCCATTTCCGTGGCAACTAAATCCGCATGTGAAGGAATTGCTAAACCCGATGGATGATTATGCGCTATAACAACTTTTCTGACGCCGTGTTGCTTCGCTCTTTTCTCTATATATACAAAATCCAATTGAGCTGAAAATTCCTGTCCCGTGCTGATAACGTCGCACGCTCGATATCTTTTCTTTTCGTCAATATAAAAAGCGAAAACATATTCCACTTTTTCATTTCCGTAAGTATCCGCAAGATATTCCCCAATATCGTCTATATAAGACGCTTCTTTAAAATATTTTCGTTTATCTTTTCTGTAATAGAATAGCAAATCTTTCATAAAAGATATCGTCATAGCGGAACGAGGCCCTATACCGTCTATTTTCGAAATCTCTTCTCTTGAAGCTTCAAGGATCCCTACAAGATTACCGAACTTTTCAATCAAAGAGACCGCTATCGGACGAGTGTCTTTACGAGGAATAGCTAAAAATAAGAGAATTTCAATGATTTCTTCTTCGCAAAGACAACGGATTCCGCCGTTATAATATTTGGTTAAAAGTCTTTGTCTATGTCCTTCTCCCATAAGCATTCTCCTATAAAATCATAAAATTTTGCTTAAAAAAGATTTTGCCCTTTCGGTCTTAGGCGATGAAAAAAAACTTTTTGGAGTTCCTTCCTCAACAAAAACTCCGTCGTCCATAAAAATAACTCTGTCCGCGACTTCTCTCGCAAACCCCATTTCATGAGTGACTATAACCATAGTCATTCCATCGTTGGCGAGATCTGAAATTACATTCAATACCTCTCCTACCATCTCCGGATCAAGCGCGCTTGTCGGCTCGTCAAATAACATTACGTCAGGTTTCATAGCAAGCGCCCTTACTATCGCTATTCTCTGCTTTTGACCTCCGGAAAGTTGAGAGGGATAATTTTTCGCCCTGTCTAAAAGTCCGACTTTTTTCAAAAGTTGAAAAGCGATTTCTTCCGCCTCTTTCCGCTTCTTTTTCTGAACTTTCATCGGAGCGAGCGTTATATTGTCTAATACGGTCATATTATTAAAGAGATTGAATTGCTGAAAAACCATTCCCATTTTTTCTCTGTGTTTGTTTATATTAATTTTCGGATCGGTTATATCCACTCCCTCAAAATAAATATGACCCGACGTCGGCGTTTCAAGGAGGTTCAGCGTTCGTATAAACGTCGATTTTCCAGAGCCGGACGGGCCTATAACAGCTACGACGTCGCCTGAGTTTATCGAAACGTTTATCTTTTTCAAAACCTTCAATTTGCCGAAATCTTTACAAAGATCAACCGTTGATATAAGAGGGTTATCTGTCACTGTCACGCAACCTCCTCTCGAGTTTTCGAACAAGCCATGTAAAAAGTATTACCATTAATAAATAAATTACCGCGACGGCGATAAGAGGCATAAAAGCGGAATAAGTTCTGCCTCTTATAAGATCTCCCGCTTTTGTCAGGTCCATTATCCCGACATATCCCGCGACGGAGGTCTCTTTCAAAAGAACTATAAATTCGTTACATAAAGTCGGGAGAACTATTTTAAACATTTGAGGAATAACAATATGTATCATTGTTTGAACATAGGACAATCCCAAAGAACGCCCCGCTTCAAGCTGACCTTTATCAACGGAGACAATTCCGCCTCGAAAAATCTCGGCGACATAAGCTCCCGAATTTATACCAAAAGTCAAAATCGCGATAAGAACGCCGTTTCTCGAAAAAGAAAAGATAATAAAATATGAAATCATCAACTGAACGACAACAGGCGTCCCGCGAATGACGGTAAGATATATATTGCAAATAATATTGAAAAAAGAAATAACTATATATCTTATGCCTCCGCGTTTTTTCATAGATTCTTTATTCGTATCGTAAGTCGAGCGAACCGTCGCGACGATAATGCCGATAACAATTCCCATAATTACGGCGAAAAAAGTTATCAAAAGAGTATTCCCAAGCCCTTCAAAAAGCCAAGTCCATTTATCGCCGTCAATAAAATTAAGTTTAAACTCGGCTATAAGATCGTTAAACCATTCCGTCATTTCGTCATTCCTTTCGGGTTACGGTCAATTATATAAATCGGCGGCAAAAAAATGCCGCCGAAGAAATCGAACAAAAGACAGATATCTCACTTAATATATTTATCCAAGATTTCCTGAATCTTGCCTTCGTCGGTCAATTCTTTGAGAACCGTATTGACTTTATCCATAAGTTCGGTATTATCTTTCGCGAAACATATCGCATAATCCTCGTTAGCGTACTCCCCGTCAAGGATTTTAAGACCCTCGTTTGCTTCAACATACGCTTTCGCCGGTTCATTATCAATAATAACGGCGGTAAGTCTTCCTGTCTTCAAATCGAGAACCGCGTCAGCGCCGGTTTTATATCTCTGAACGTTCTCCTCTCCGAATCCCCATTTTTCCGGAGTGTCTGAAGAATAAATATCTCCGGTAGTATCCTGTTGAACGCCTATTTTTATTCCCTCTTTTACTCCGGCCGGAACTTCCTCGCCGTCAACTGTCGTAAACCCAGAGTAAAAATCTTCAAAAGATTGGTACTCGCTGTCTTCCGGAACGATTACGACCTGAACTCCGTTAGCGTAAGTATCAGAGAAATTAACGCTTTCAAGTCTTTCTTCCGTAACCGTCATACCGGCCATGCCCATATCGTATTTTCCGGAAGCCACACCGCTCACGATTGCCCCAAATTCTACATCTTCAATTTGAAGAGTCATCCCGAGTCTCTCGGCAATAAGCGTAGCGATTTCAACGTCAATGCCCTCAAACTCCCCGCTGTCAGATTTATATTCATACGGAGGGAAAGCCGCGTTTGTCGCCATTACGAGAGTATCCTCGGAAGAATCGCACGCGGCAAACAGACAAAAGATAGAAGATAAAATTAAAATTACCGCCGTAAACGATAATATTTTTCTCATAAGAAATTCCCCTTTCTTTACGGTTAAATATATTTGTATTATATATCAGAATTATTGTTTATGCAATATTTTAAAAGTAAAGTTTTCAAATATGTCACAAAATGTCAATTATTTAAAGATTATCAACGGCAATTATATACGTATTATATCTGATATATTTGTATATTGTAAACTTTTTCAGTATTATGTTGACAAAAGGATATTTTTTGTATATAATACATTTACAACCGCATAAAAATCAGCAGGGGTGCTACCTCCTAAAATTAGGAAAGCTGAGATGAAGGATACTTCGAACCCTATAACCTGAGACGGATAATACCGGCGTAGGTAAGCTTGACTTATTAGAATTTACACTTGCCGCTCGGTTTTTTTGCGGCAAGTTTTATTTTTAAGGAGAAAAAAAAATGACACAAAACCAAAATTTGAGCAGAACAAAAAAGCTGGTCACCGTAGCTATATTGATAGCGGTGGCTACCGTTCTCAGCCTTATTAAACTCGTAGACCTTCCTTGCGGAGGGTCAATAACAATAGCCTCGATGCTTCCGATTATCATCATCTCTTATAAATACGGAACGGGCTGGGGTCTCGCGGCCGGTTTTATTTTCGGAGTAATCCAACAGCTCACAGGGCTTAATACTCTTACTTATGTCACTACATGGCAGTCGGTAATAGCGGTTATACTTCTTGATTATATTATAGCGTACGCGGTAATAGGACTCGCCGGAATATTCAGAAAAACAATCAAAAACCAAACCGCCGCTATAATATGCGGAACGATTTTTGTCTGCATTCTAAGATATGCCTGTCATGTAATCTCAGGAGCGACAGTTTGGGTTGGTCTTTCAATACCCGATACCGCGGCTTTGATTTATTCTTTCGGTTACAACGCGACTTATATGGTTCCCGAAACAATAGTTCTTATTATAGTTGGATATTATTTCAGTTCAATGCTTGACCTTTCAAAAGACGGAGATTTTGCCGTGAAAAAGAAACAAGAATCCACTATACCTCTTCCCTTTTCCGTTTCCGGAGGGCTCGTTCTCGCGGCGGCTTTAATATACGATACCGTGGAAATATTTTACAATCTGCAAAACCCGGAAACCGGCGAGTTCGACATAACTCTTCTATCTAACGTCGCATGGCTCTACGTAGGAATAGTAACCGCCGTCGCGGTCATAGCGGCAATAATCTTATTCGCGACAGGGAAAACCGTAAAAAAAACAAAAGAAAAAGAATCAAAATGAAAAAATGCCGAATCATCGGAGGAGGAAATTTTTCTCCGGATGTTTTTCTTAAAAATATAAAAGCCAATCCCGGTTTTTTAATAGCGGCCGACAGCGGATATTCTTATTTAAAAAAACTTGAAATTATCCCTGATTTATGCGTCGGAGATTTTGATTCTCTCGGCTTCGTTCCAAAGGATTGTCCAGTAATTAAACTCCCCGTAGCAAAAAACGATACGGATATTTCGGCCGCAATAAAAGAAGGATTTAAGAAAGATTACAATGACTTTGAGATCTACGGGGCGCTCGGAGGAGAGAGAATTTCTCATTCTCTCGCAAATATACAACTACTAGCTATGGTAGATAGAATGGGCGGAAAAGCCGTTATCTTTGATGAAAATAAAACGATTCGCGTTCTGTCCGCCGGGAAAATCTCTTTTTCTGAAAACGAGAGCGGAAACATATCAATTTTTGCTTTTACAAACAAAATTTCAGTAAAAATAACCGGTTTGCGTTACTCATATAACGGAATCGTTAAAAACGATTTTCCCCTCGGAGTAAGCAATGCTTTTATCGGACAAAACTCGGAAATAGAAGTTAACGACGGAACGGCTCTTATTGTTATCGAAAAATAAAGTATAATATTTTATTTCATAAAAAATCTCCTGAGAAATTGAATTATTCTCAGGAGATTTTTTAATATATAAAAAAAATGAGACTACTAAATATAATCTACTAAATATAATCTACTTAAACGACGAAAATTATCTTTTTTAATATATTTGACAAATCTTAATAAATTAATAAACTCTTATTGTAATAGATAATAAAATAATAAACGAATTACAATTTCATTGAAAAATATATAATGAAATTATTTAATAATTAAAAAAAATCGTTATATCTCGTTTACTTTTAATCATTATATTTGTTACAATTTTCATTTTTTAATTATATAAAATACTTCTAAAAAAATTACTCAAAAATTTTATTTTTATGGCAAATTATTAAGATAATATAAAAAATATAGAAATTAAAGATAAATAAATTTTATAATCATCATAAAAAGATAGATAAATTTTATAATTATATAAATCGTCTATATTAAATATATAAAATAAATCAAATTTTTCACTAAATAATAATATGCCTAAAAAGCATATTATTAAATTTATTATAAGTATTTGACATTTAAATTATTCGGTTATATAATAAAAATATAATAAAAATTATTTTATTTATTTACTTTTTTATTATGCAATCGAAAAAATTTTATCGATATATCTTCTGTTAAGATATTTATTAATGATGATATATCTACTAATGAAAATTAACTTTAACATTAAAAGAAAGGCGGAAAAAATTATGAAATTTACATCTTACGAAGACTTTGAAAAAACAAACAGTTTTGGAATAGGAGCTCCAAACGACGGTTTCGCTGAATATTTTACCGGAAAATCATTTCTAAACCCTCTGACAAATCCAAAGGAGACCGCCGTTTTTCTAGCCAATGTTACCTTTGAGCCCGGTTGTCGAAACAATTGGCATATTCATCGCTCGACAAAAGGAGGAGGGCAACTTTTAATATGCGTCGCGGGAGAAGGCTGGTATCAAGAAGAAGGGAAAAAGGCGGTAAGTCTTTCGCCCGGAACTGTTATTACTATTCCCGCCAATGTAAAACATTGGCACGGAGCAAAAAAAGACAGTTGGTTTTCTCATATAGCGGTAGAGGTTCCGGGAGATAATACCTCAAACGAATGGCTTGAACCTGTAAGCGACCAAATATACGATAATTTGGAGGAGAAATAAAATGTCTAAAAAACTTGTTGCGTATTTTTCGGCAAGCGGCGTTACTCAAAAAGCCGCGGAACGTATAGCGAAGATTTCGGGCTCCGACCTGTTTGAAATTAAACCATCCGTTCCTTACACAAAAGAAGATCTTGATTGGACAAATAAAAACAGCAGAAGTTCCGTTGAAATGAAAAATCCTGATTCTCGACCCGAAATCGCGAATAAAATACCAAACATAAACGAATATGACACTATCTTTATCGGATTTCCGATTTGGTGGTACGTCGCGCCGACGATTATAGACACATTTATTGAAAGCTATGATTTTTCAGGAAAAACTATTATTCCTTTCGCAACCTCAGGTGGCAGCGGATTCGGGAAAACCGTCGAGATTCTTAAAGCCCTTGCTTCGAAAGAGGCAAAATGGAAAGACGGAAAACTTATGAATAATATATCGGAAACAGAATTAAAAAATTGGATAAATAACATTTAAAATTCACAGGTGAAAATATGATTTACACTAAATTAGGAAACTCGAATCTTAATGTCTCACGAATCTGTATGGGATGTATGGGTTTCGGAGACGCGAAAAACGGTCAGCATAGCTGGACAATAGACGAGGAACTTTCTCGCAAAATTATAAAAAAAGGATTGGACCTCGGAGTCAACTTCTTCGATACGGCTATCGTATACCAAAACGGAACAAGCGAACAATATGTGGGAAAAATTTTAAACGACCTCGCAAACAGAAACGATGTCATAATCGCCACAAAATTTATGCCTCGAAGCAAAGAAGAAATCGCAGGAGGAGTTTCCGGACAAAAACATATTGAGAACTCTTTAAATCAAAGCCTTCAAAATCTCAAAACGGATTATGTCGATTTATACATATATCATATGTGGGATTACTCCACGCCTCTCTACGATATTATGGAAGGATTAAACAATGTCGTAAAAGCCGGAAAAGTTAGATATATCGGTATCTCCAACTGCTACGCGTATCAGCTGGCGAAAGCTAACGATTTAGCGGAAAAAGAAGGTTTCGCAAAGTTTATATCAATACAGGGGCATTATAATCTTATTTTTCGCGAGGAAGAAAGAGAAATGGCGAAACTTTGCAAGGAAGACAATATAGCAATGACTCCATACAGCCCTCTCGCCGGCGGCCGACTGTCAAAACTCCCGGGAGAAAGCTCTAAACGTTTGATAGAAGATAGCTACGCCCATTTTAAATATGACGCGACCGCGAAGCAAGATCAGTTAATTATTGACAGAGTATCGACGCTAGCGAAAGAACACAACGTATCAATGACTGAAATCTCGCTAGCGTGGCTTTTAACAAAAACAACGGTCCCAATAGTGGGAACAACAAAAATTTCTCATATAGAAGGCGCGGTAAAAGCCGTAGATTTATCTTTAAACGACGAAGAACTAACCTTTTTAGAGGAACTTTACGTTCCCCATAAACCGGTAGGCGTTATGGCTCAAAACACTCCGTCTTAACAAAAAAATGATAAATTGATAAAAATAAAAAAATAA
>CAJFPG010000079.1 GCA_904398665.1 Candidatus Geddesella stercoravicola
ACACAATATGCAGAAAAACGAATTTGGTAAATGATTTTACATGAATTTTATTGACTTGAAAATAATATTGTGATAGAATATTTTTATAAAAAGATTTATTTAACAAATAAAAATATCTCGGAGGACTAAGATGGTAACGTTCGAGGAAATTAAGAATAATGAAAATATAAAAAATTATATAACAGAAGCCGATAAATCTCTCACGGCGCTCGGTTTTACAGAGCATAGTTTCGCTCATGTCGGAAGAGTGGGGGCGGTGGCCGAGTATGTGCTGGAAACTCTAGGATATCCGAAGCATGATATAGAATTAGTTTTGATAGCCGCTTATCTTCACGATATCGGCAACCTCGTAAATCGAGTTGATCATTCTCAATCGGGGGCCGTGATGGCGTTTAGAATTCTCGACGAGTTAGATATGCCCGCGAAAGATATCGCCACGGTCGTAACCGCGATAGGAAATCATGACGAAGGAACCGGAGTCGCGGTAAATCCTGTTGCCGCGGCGCTTATTTTAGGAGATAAAACCGACGTCAGACGAAGTCGCGTGAGAAATCCTGACCCTCTTACTTTTGATATACATGACAGGGTTAATTATTCTGTTATTTCTTCCGACGTAAAAATAAACGACGAAAAAACAGAAATTGTTCTATTTCTTGAAAGAGATACTCATTACGGCAGCGTAATGGATTATTTTGAGATTTTTATGGGGCGTATGTTGCTTTGCCGCAAGGCCGCTGATAGACTCGGGCTTAAATTTGGATTGGTTATTAACGGGACCAGCGTTATGTAAAATTGTTTTTTTATCTTATTTTTTTATTTTATTCTTTATTTTATATTTTTTTCATTTTTTTTCTCTTTATATCCTTGATTTTGTTTCTTTATTTTAAAACCGCTATTCTCAAAAAATAGCGGTTATTTCTTTATAATATTTATTTAAAAAATGATTTTAATTGTAATTATATTATTTTTTTATATTTTATTTTATTTATTCTTTTCTTTTTTTTCTCTTCTTTTATATGATAAGTTTTGTTGCGGATTTTGTTTTTTTTGTTAATTAAAAATTCAATTATATAATAGGATCTTATTTATAAACGGCTAAAAATGTGACGTTACGTGAGTTTATAATTTATCCGTGAAATTTTTAATAAAAATATAAAAAATAATAAAAATATTTTTTACTTAAAAAATTATAATGTTCAATGTTTTACTATGTTTTCAGAGGCCTTAATTGATTTGTTGCAGAACGGACACTCCACAGTATTGTTAATTTCATGGTTTTCTATAAAAAAGAGTTCTTCACAAAACGGGCACTGAAGAGTATAAAAGTCGTCAACACGATCTTTTTGATGTTCCTCGTGATGGCAGTCGTCGCAGTCACATTCTTTTTCATCCTTTTCTTCGATTTCGGTAAGGTCAAGAGCGTCTATTATCACCTTCTGTATATCGTTTATCATCGAATCTTGATATTCTGTTTTTTCTTCGAGTTCGTCTATCTTGACTGTTTGTAAATCTTGTTTTCCGGCGACTTCTTCCAATATTTCGATTATTGATTTCAATAAGTCGTAGTTTGGAGTGTTTTTCAATTTGCTCAACTCGGTTTTAACGGCCTCGATTTTATTCGTTATAAATTCCATATTGTCCTCCCGATGTTTTATAAATTTATAAAAATATACGCCCCCGAGCTGTTATATCACGAGGGCGTATTAAGCTTTCATTATGCGCGTTCCATATATTCGCAGGTTCTGGTATCTATTCTTATTTTTTCTCCCTCGTTGATAAACATAGGAACTTTTATCTGAGCTCCGGTTTCAACAGTGGCGTTTTTTAGAGCGTTTGTAGAAGTGTTTCCTTTTACCGCGGGTTCAGTTTCCGTTACCAAAAGATCGATAAATAAAGGGGGCTCTACAGAAAAAACGTTTCCTTTGTAAGAAAGAACCTTGCAAACAACATTTTCTTTCACGAATTTGAAGTTGTCCGGAAGTATATCCTTGCTTAAAGGAATTTGTTCGTATGTTTCGGTGTCCATAAAATAATAAAGTTCCCCGTCGTTATAAAGATATTCCATATCTTTTCTTTCAATTATCGCCTGAGGGAATTTATCTGTCGGAGAGAAAGTTTTTTCAACAACAGAACCTGTTATTACATTTTTTATTTTTGTGCGAACAAAGGCGGCGCCTTTCCCGGGTTTAACGTGCTGAAATTCAACAACGGAATATACGTTTCCGTCCATCTCGAATGTTAGCCCGTTTTTAAAATCGCCAGCTGAGAACATAAATTTACCTCCCAAAAAAGTATATGGAATAAAGAAATTTTTTTCCGCATACATTTAGTTTATGATACTCTATTATTATACACTATTCAACAGATTTTTTCAAGTAGTATACTTTATGAGAAATTGACAAATTGTCGACAAAAATATGTCTGAGGGTGTAAATATATGAAAAAAGAGCTTTCTTTGTTGGTTTTTACCGTTATTCTTGTAGCTTGTGTGGCGGTTCTTCCTTTTATACAATCGGAGGGTGTACAGGAAGATTTTGTAATAATTATTGACGCGGGTCACGGCGGGGACGACGGAGGCGCGGTTTCGATAGGCGGAATATGCGAAAAGGATTTAAATCTTGCGATGTCGAAATCGCTTTCCTCAAATCTGGAAGCTATGGGATATCATGTAATAATGACCAGAACCGACGACACCGATACGGACGGGGAAGAGGGGTTTAATAAGAGGAAGGATATTTTAAACAGACTCAAATATACCGAGCAATATCCGAATTCTCTTTTTATTTCCGTTCATATGAATTCTTCCACTTCTTCGACGGATAAAGGTTTTACGGTCTTTTACGGTGAAAAAAATGAACTAAGTAAAAAGATAGCGGAAAATATTTATTATGCCGTTGAGAATTTTGCGTATACCTCTCGTCTTCGTGATGTTAAAGAAGCTCCGGATAGCGTTTATTTAATGAATAATTGTACTGTTCCGGCGATTCTTGTGGAGTGCGGGTTTATAAGTAATAAGACTGACGAAGCGCTTTTAATAGATGAAAAATACAGAGAGGATCTTTCGTATATTCTCGCTTGCGGAATAGATAAGTTTTGTATAGAAAATAATTATACTTGATTAGCGGTCTAAATATTTTTTATTCGATTTATTTAAAATTATCTAAAAAATGATTTATTATTTAAATATGAACTCATAATTTAGATGTTGATTATCACTTTCAATGATTAAATAATTACTATTAAATAATTATAATGATTAAATAAATTCAATAATTCAATAATAATTTAAAATACTTTATATTTACAAAATAATTTTATGTTTCTTACAAGACGGGAAAATATATAAATTTTAGATTAGAGTAAATTATATTATGTTATATTATAATTATATCATATCATATTAAATTAATTATGTATACTAGATTATGTTAAAATATTGTTTGATTATAAATTAACATAAAAGATATAAATCAAAAAACAATTAAAATCAAAAAACAATTAAAATCAAAAAACAATTAAAATCAATAAAACGGTTGATGCCAAAAGAAAGAAAAGATGATAAAAAGCTAGGGTTCTTTTAATTGTTAATAAATAAAAACCGATTATTTTATTTATTAAATATCTTATTTTATGAATAAAAGGCGAAGAGATTAAGATTCTTCGCCTTTTTGATTTTTATTTTGTATTTTTTTGGTATATTTTTATATGACTATATGACTTTAAATATCAAATTATTATTATTTTTTTTTATTTTAAACTTTTAATTAATTTTAAATTATTTTTTATCATATTTTTTAATTTTTTCCCGAATGTTTCGTATGCTGTTTTTTTATTATATATTTCTATTTTCTATTATTTTAATATTATGTCATTAAGCCAACTTTCAAGATCTTTCGACCATTTTTCCGTATGCGGAACATTTTTAAGGGCGATTCCGTGTTTCCCGAAAGGATATATATGTAATTCTGTCGGAATTCTATGTTCCGCCAATCTTTTTGCGTATTCGAGAGAGTTTTGCACCGGAACGCAATCGTCTTCGGCCGTGTGCCATATAAATGCCGGAGGGGTATCGTTTGAAACTTGTTTTTCCACAGAGTAATATTCCGCGATTTCCTCATTTTCAAAATCTTTTCCTAATAATAACAAGATTGAGTTTTGGTGGGCATATGTCATATCCGTTGTTATAACCGGGTAACAAAGTATTTGAAAATCGGGACGGGAGTCCTCAATATCTATATTATCTGCCGGGTTTTTCTCTTCTTCAAAATGCGTCGAGACGCAACCCGCGACATGTCCTCCCGCTGAAAAGCCCATTATTCCTATTTTATTTTTCGGGAATCCGAAAGTTTCTGCGTTATGTCGCAATAGTCTCATGGCTCGTTTAGCGTCGATTAACGCGTGAGGATGCGCGTATGGCTTTACTCGGTAGTAAAGAACCGCGGCCGATATTTTTTTCGAGTTTAGCCATTCAGCTATTTCTTTTCCTTCAAGAATATCGGAAAGAAACTCATATCCGCCTCCCGGGCAAATAAGAACGCAGGCTTTCGCGTCTTTTATAAAGAAGGTACGTATATACGGGGAAAAATTTGTGTTTTTTATGTCATCTGATAAATATGGGGCTTTTTTCCATAGGTGAATGTCTTCCATTATGACAACCTTTCTTTTATTTAAAAATTAATTTACAATTTAGTTCTCCGTAGAAAAAGTATATATTATTTATTTCAAAAAGTCAATGTTATTTGCTGAAAAATTCACAATTGTATCAATTAAGACATATCATTTTGTGTTATACTTTATATAAAATAAAAATATGGATAATATAAATATTAATACGTGCTTTAACATGTTTTTTTTGCGATTATTTTATTTTGAATTTTAATAAAATATTCATTATCTGAAATAGAGAAATTTTTATAATATATTGTATTTGTTATATATTTATTATATATTTATTATATATTTTTTTCTATTTTAATATTTTTTTGTCGTTTTATCGCGATGAATTTGTCGGATAAACGCATAAAATATAAATTTTGAATTTATAAGTAAAAAATCAGAGAAATTGGTGAATTTTAATTTACTGTTGAAAACGATTCTGCGGAATAAAAATATTAGGAATTAAGAAAAAGAAGCGTCTGATTATTTATCGATATTAATGATGATTGAAATATTTGAGCGTGAATATATTTAATTAGATATAAAAATTTTTATTAATAAACGAGAACTTCAAATCAGTGAAATCGATTTATAAATAGAATTTTTATTCAGGTATATTAGGCATAAAAATATCTTTGACAGTAGGATTTTAATCTTATAATTTGCGATAAATAATATAATTGTCGATAAAAATATAATTTTTGTAGATTTACCTTTTCGTTGAAAAAAACGGAGCTATTGTATAAATGAGACAAATATCAAATCTGAATTTTGGGAGATTCTGGGATAATATTTTTGTTTATATTTCTGAATAATGCGACGGAATCATATTGTTATATAAAAAAATTGTTATAATTAATTAGATACTTGGAGGTAGAGAAGGTTAGAAATTTAATTAAATATTTTTCTTTGAAAAACATGTTTTTTAATAAGATTCTATTTTTATTTATGTATAAGTATATAAAATGTATAAGATATATAAGAAATAAATAGAATTTATACATAAGATATTATTTATATTTAGGTCATATTTTTATGACTTTATGACGATATATAAGAGAAAGTAAAAAAAACAACCGCATGCGAGCGGTTGTCGAAGACTGTAATGCGGTGCTAAATTTTGTTAAACTTTCGAAGCTTCTTTTAAGGGGCAGATAAGTGATATTATTGTATTTTTAATTTGTTTTCATGTTAGTTTTTATTTTGTTTTTAATGTATGTTTGATACCGATATTTTTTAATTTTTATACAAACGTTAAAAACTGTTACGAACTGTTCCGTTTTAATGTGTTTTAATTAAGGGGTAGAATTTATATGACGCTTGATAAACTTAAAATCGGACAAGAGGCGATTATAACTTCTGTCGGAGGAGAAGGGCTTTTGAGACGACGTCTTCTCGATATGGGGCTTACTCCCAAAACGAGAGTTGTTATCAGAAAAAAAGCTCCGATGGGAGATCCGATAGAACTTCGCCTTCGTGGCTATGAGTTGTCGATAAGACTTGAAGACGCCGAAAAGATACAGTGTGATATCGTTTCTGAGGAAAGGGGCGTCGGAAAATGATTTTTGCTCTTATCGGGAATCAAAACTGTGGGAAAACCACTCTTTTCAATCGTCTTACGGGCAGTAATCAACATGTGGGAAATTTCCCGGGGGTTACCGTTGAGAAAAAAGAGGGGCGAATTATCGTTGGCAAGAAACATGAGAAAGAAATAAATACAGTCGTCGATTTGCCCGGGATATATTCTCTTTCGCCCTATACTTCCGAGGAGATAGTGACGAGAGATTTTCTTATAAATGAGCGTCCGGATGGAATAATCAATATTATAGACGCTACTAATATCGAGAGAAATCTGTATCTTTCTCTTCAGCTTTTGGAACTTGGGATTCCGATGATAATCGCTATGAATATGATGGACGAGGTCAGAGAAAGCGGTAGTTTTATCGACGTTAAAAAACTTTCTTTTGAACTTGGAATTCCGGTCGTGCCTATTTCTGCGAGCAAAAACGAGGGAATTGCAGAACTTGCGGAACAGACCTTAAAAATGGGACGGGACGCGATTCCTCCGAAAAAATTGGATTTCTGCTCCGGGGAAGTGCATACGGCCATTCATTCTCTCGCGCACATAGTCGAGCCGAAGGCTGTAAAAAAACATATTCCTGTCAGGTTCGCGGCCACAAAGCTTGTCGAGGGCGACAAGCCGATGATTGAAAAGCTGGAGCTGACGGATAATGAGATAGATATTGTCGGGCACGTTGTTTCCGAAATGGAGAAAAAGACCGGAACCGATAGGGAAGCGGCGCTTGCCGATATGCGTTACGAGTATATAGAAAAACTCGTTGCCGATACCGTTGTGAAGGGAGAGCGTAATCCGGCGCAACTTCGAAGCGAGAAAATTGACAGCGTTTTGACAAATAAGTATCTCGCGATTCCTATTTTTCTTTTTATTATGTTCGCGATTTTCGCCATAACTTTCGGTCCCGCGGGAACGTTTATAGGCGATTTGTTTTCCGCGGGGATAGATTGGGTTATCGTGTCCGTGCGATCTTTGCTTGTGAATCTTGAAATAAATCCCGTTGTCGTGTCTCTTGTCGCGGACGGTGTTCTTTCGGGCATCGGCAGCGTGCTTTCTTTTTTGCCGGTTATCGTTATTTTATTTTTCTTTCTTTCCGTTCTTGAAGATACCGGATATATGGCGAGAGTCGCGTTTGTGGCGGATAAATTGCTCAGAAAAATAGGGCTGTCCGGAAAAAGTATTGTTCCGATGCTGATAGGTTTCGGATGTTCGGTTCCGGCGGTGATGGCGACGAGAACTCTTTCGAGCGAAAGAGACCGTAAGTTTACAATGGCGTTAATTCCTTTTATGTCTTGCAGCGCTAAGGTTCCCATATACGCCGCTTTTACCGCGGCTTTTTTCCCGGAGCACGGCGTCTGGGTTATGTCATTGCTTTATGTTTCGGGAATACTTATAGGAATTATTTCGGCTCTCGTATTTAAGAAAACAAGGTATAAAGGGAATCCGGTTCCTTTTATTATGGAGCTGCCGTCTTATCGTTTCCCGTCTTTGAAAAACGTGTTGCTTCATATGTGGGAAAAGGCGAAAGATTTTATTTCGAGAGCGTTTACCGTAATATTTTTCGCGACTGTCGTTATTTGGTTTTTCCAGACATTTGATTTTCACTTTAACGTAGTTGTCGACAGCTCTCAAAGTATGTTGGCTGCGATCGGTCGATTTATTTCTCCTGTTTTTGTTCCTCTGGGTTTCGGTAATTGGCAGAGCTCCACCGCTCTTATCGCGGGACTTACGGCGAAAGAGGCTGTCGTTTCCACTTTCGCGGTACTGTTGGGAGCTCAGGGAGGAGAAGTTTCAGTCGCTCTTTCGGAATTGTTTACTCCGATATCAGCTATGAGCTTTCTTTTGTTTACATTGCTTTATACTCCCTGTGTCGCGACAATCGCCGCTTACAGGAGGGAGCTGGGGAGCGTTAAAGGAACCGTAGGTATAGTCGTTTATCAAATCGCTGTGGCGTGGATAATCTCCGCTTTATTTTACCAAACGGCGACGCTTTTGTCTTGATTTTATTTAATTTTTAATTTTAAAACGGAAAAATATAAGCATGAAATTATAAAATATATATGCTTTATGTTGAGAAGCAGATTGTAAAAAGCGAAATTTCGCGGTTGTCTTTGCGAAAGGATTGGTTTTATATGGGTAATTTTGTTACTTTCGAAAACGTCTCCAAAATTTATGATATGGGGGAGGTCAAAATCCCCGCCCTGTCGGACGCTTCTTTTGAAATCGGAAAAGGAGAGTTATGCGTTATCGTCGGTCCCAGCGGAGCGGGAAAAACCACTCTTTTAAATATTCTCGGCGGTATGGATAGACTTACTTCCGGAAAAGTATATCTTGACGGAATGGATATATCTGCTTTTGATAAGAAAAGACTGACAGAATACAGACGTTACGACATCGGGTTTGTTTTCCAATTTTATAATCTGATTCAAAATCTTACGGCGCTTGAAAACGTCGAACTTGCGGCTCAAATCTGTAAAAATCCGATGCCTGCCGACGAGGCTCTCGATTTGGTCGGATTGTCGGACAGGAAAAATAATTTTCCGGCGCAACTTTCGGGCGGAGAGCAGCAAAGAGTGGCGATAGCGAGAGCTGTGGCTAAACGTCCGAAATTATTGCTTTGCGACGAGCCTACCGGCGCTTTGGACTACGCGACGGGGAAAGCCGTTCTTCGTCTCTTACAGGATATGTGTCGTAAAAACGGAGTGACGGTTGTTATAATAACGCATAACTCGGCGCTTACGGGAATGGCTGACAGGATAATAAAAGTTAAAAACGGAACGGTTTCGTCCGTTATCCTTAATGATAATATTGTTTCGGTGGAGGATATAGAATGGTGAGAAACGCTCTCGCGAAAAATATCTTCCGTGAGATTAAAAGCAGCCTTGGAAGATATTTCGCGATACTTCTTATAATAGCTCTCGGGGTCGGTTTTTTCGCCGGGCTCAGGATTACGGAACCTATGATGAAGAAAACCGCCGTAGAGTATATAGATCAATATTGTCTTTATGATTTTCGTCTTCTTTCGACCCTCGGATTTACAGAGGAAGACGTTGAGGCGTTTTCCTCCGAACAGGGAATAACCGCAAACGGCGCGTATACCGTAGATTTTCTCGCGAGTGTCTCGGGCGGGGGAGATATTGTTTTACGGGCTCATAATATAATGTCTGATATAAATAAACAAGATGTGATTGCTGGAAGAATGCCGGAGACCGCCGACGAGTGCTTGTTGGACGCTAGATATTATTCTTCTGATATTTTGGGCGACGTGGTTACTGTTTCCTCCTCGAACGACATCGATACGTTAGATACATTGAGCTATGATGAGTATACTGTGGTCGGATTGGCTTATGATCCATATTATTTAAATTATGAAAGAGGGACAACCTCTATCGGAACGGGAACCGTAACCGCCTTTGCGTATATTCCGTCGGAGGGATTTAGTTCCGAGGCATACCATGAGTTGTATTTATTGACCGATGTTTCTTCTGACGCTTATACCGAGGAATATGACGTTGAAATCGATAATTACAGGGAATCGGTCGACGCGTTGCTTCAAGAGAGAGGTAAAATTCGTTACGATAAAATCAAATCGGACGCCGAAGCCGAGATATCCGACGCTGAAAAGGAGCTTGCCGATAAAACGGCGGAATATGAAAATGAGAAGGCTTCCGCCGAAGCGGAGCTTGCCTCGGCGCTTGAAACTTTGAGAAACGGAGAAGAAGAAATAAAGTCTGCCGAAGAAGAACTCTCTTTGAGAAAACAAGAACTTTCCGACGGCGAAAAATCTTTGGAGGAAGGTTTTGTCAAACTTGCTGAAAGCAGAGATCTTTTAGAAAAAAATAAGTCCGACGCTTATTCCTTGTTGGACGAGCAGGAAACCGAACTTTTAAGGAATAAAGAGGAAATAGAGCAGGGAATCGCTTATTATACTATGATGGGAGACTATGATACCGTAGCTTCTCTTGAAAATAGTTTATCGGCGGTAAACGACGGGCTCGATGAATTATCATCTCAAAGGGCTTTGACCGAAGCTTCTTTCTCTTCGCTTGAAAACGAACTTGAAGCTAACGAGGAATTGCTTTTGAATTCTCAGGATGAAATAGAAGCCGGCAGACGTGAAATAGAAAACGCAGAGAATACCATAGAAGAGAAAAAGAGAGAAATTGAGAGCGGTTACGAGGAATATAATTCCTCAAAGGCGGAAGCCGATGCCGAATTCGCCGACGCTGAGGCTCAAATTGCCGACGCCGAGGCTGAAATTCAGGAAGCTAAGACCAAACTTTCAGAACTCGCGGAACCGGATTTGTACCTTTTAGACAGAGACTCCAACGTCGGGTATGTTTGTTTTGAAAACGACAGCACAATCGTGGAGTCGGTTTCCGTCGTATTTCCGATGTTCTTTCTCGCGATAGCGATATTGGTATGTATGACGACGATGACTCGAATGGTAGACGAATGTAGGGGGCAAATCGGAACTTTTAAGGCTCTCGGATATGGTAATTTCAGTATACAAAGTAAATTCTTGATATATTCCGGAAGCGCCGCCGTAATCGGTTGGGCGGTCGGATATTTCGCCGGAACGCTGACAATTCCCAGGCTTATATGGTCAGTGTACGGAATAATGTACGGGTTCGCGGATATTATTTATGTTTTCGACCCGACAATGTTTATTTTGTGTTTTGCCGCGGCGATATTATGTTCTTGCGGAGCGGCGTACGCCGCGTGCTATTCGGTTTTAAGACCTGCTCCCGCGACTCTAATAAGACCTAAATCCCCTAAGGCAGGTAAAAAGGTTTGGCTGGAACATTTGCCGTTTATTTGGAAACATCTCGGTTTTTTGAAAAAAGTATCGGTCAGAAATATTTTCAGATATAAAAACAGACTTTTTATGATGATTTTAGGCATAGGAGGTTGTACCGCGTTACTTATAACTGGTTTCGGTATACGAGATTCTATTCAAGACGTCGTCAGATTTCAGTTTGAGGAAGTTATGAAATTTGATATTTCAGTTACCGTCTCTGATAGCGCTTCCGGCGATATTATCGGGGATATAGAAAGCGTCGATGGTGTCGAAGGAGTTCTCCCGGTGTATACTTCCACGAGCGATCTTCTTTTTAGAGATACTCAAAAGAGTGTAAATCTTCTTGTTTCGGAGAATAACGATTTCGGTGATTTCGTGGCTTTTAATCTTGACGGTGACGAGGTGCCTCTTCCAGGAAAGAACGAAGCGATAATAAGCGTCGGGGCCGCCGATGCTTCGGGAGCGGGCGTCGGAGATGAAATAACGCTTCGAGACAGCGATTATAACGAGATAAAATTAACTGTTACCGGTATCTTTGACAATTATATTTATAATTATGCCATTATTTCCCCCGAAACATACGAAGAGGATTTTGGAACGGAACTTAAAGCGAATACTTATTATGTGAATATACCCGATGATTCAAAGGTTCGTCAAGCCTCTGTATCTCTTATCGGTATAGACGGCGTGTCAAACGTTACGGTGAACGAGGATACCGTAAACAGAATGGATTCCACAATGAACAGTATAAACTATATCGTCGTTATGGTTCTTGTTTGCGCCGGAGCTTTGGCTTTTATCGTAATTTATAATCTCACTAATATAAATATTGAGGAGAGAATCAGGGAAATCGCCACAATAAAGGTTTTGGGTTTTCGTAAGGGAGAAGTGGCGTCCTATGTTATGCGTGAGATAATTATTCTTACTGCAATCGGTTCGGTTGTCGGAATTCCGTTCGGATATCTTTTACATGGTTTCGTTATGAGTTGCATACAGGTTGATATGGTGTCATTTCAGAATAAAATTACTCCTTTGAGCTATATATTGTCTCTTTTGTTGACGTTTGTTTTCGCTTTTATTATAAATATTTTTATGATAAGACGCCTTGATAAGATTGATATGGCTTCGTCTTTGAAATCGATAGAGTGATAAAGAGATTTTTATTATTTTTGATAAATACGTAAATTATGAGCAATATATTAAGGTATAAGATATTTTATGAAAATAAGGAGAGGGAATATTGAAAAACTCATATTTTAAAAATTACACCATCGCGGTTGTATACGCTTGTTTTTCGCTTTTTGTCGTTGGTAACGCGATATACGGCGTTGTTACCGAAAATTTTGTCGGGTTGATTTATTGTTTAATAACGCTTATTTTATTTCTCGTTCCTTATTTAGCGTTTATTATTTTTAAATTTCGTTTTCCTCCCATGCTTGAAATATCTTACCTTATATTTGTGGTTTGCGCGGAAACTCTCGGAAGCGTCGACGGATTTTATGAGTTATTTTGGTGGTGGGATATTTTGCTCCATACTATGTGGGGATTTATCTGCGCGGCCGTCGGTTTCTATATTTTTTCCGTAATAATTGACAGAAAGAAAATACCGGATAAATCTCCGTTGCTTCATTGCGGTTTCGCTCTTTGTTTTTCTTTATCGACAAGTATGATATGGGAATTTTTAGAGTTTGGCGCGGATACTTTTTTCGGTATGGACGTTCAAAAAGATACCTTACTTTCTCAGATACATTCGACGGCTCTCTCTTCTGACGGAAGCGTCGCATATATTAAGGATATAACAGACGTTGTAATCAATGGAGAAAAAGTTATTTCGGGCGGATATTTGGATATAGGCCTTTTTGATACCATAGAAGATATGTTTGTAGGTTTTGCGGGCGCCGTTTTGTTTTTTATTATATCTTTAATAGTTTCCTATAGAAGAAAAGACTCAATGGAAAACTTATCAAAATAAAATATTTCGCAAAAAAATACGGAGGAAAATCCCTCCGTATTTTTTATAAGAATTTGACATTCGCAAAAAATATCTCCTAATTAAATAATCAAATTATAGAGATTATCGATGATTTATTTTTGATATTTTTCAGGTAATATAGAAATATCTCTTATCATGTCGCCGTTTACGAGTCTGATTTTCTTTTTCTCTTCTACCTTAATCCAATTATCTTCGATTGCGACAATTTTTCCCTGTATTCCGAATGAGTCGTTAAATAAAATTATTGTACATACTTTACCGATAAATTCTTTTATCAATTCTTGCGGCATTTTTCTGCTCCTTTTTTCTCTTTTTCGTTTTAATATTTCTAAGTAAATCCTGTGCCTTCCGTTTATGATTATTATGATAAATATCAGTATTACAGGCAGGATTATCATATAAGCGTCTATATTTATCCCTTCCTTGTTCTTAAATTTGTCAGGAGTTGAATTTCAAGTTGAATTGTTCTGTTCACTGTTAAATTTTTTTATCTGATTGACATTAATATTTCTTATGGAATTAATATTTATGTCGTTATGTTCATATTAGGTTTGAAGGCCGTGCTTTTTACCTCATATTCGACTTCTATTGTGAATTCTTGTTGTTATTGTCGATATCTTCAAAAAGTTTGTTTGATGTGAAATGCCAACCTGTGAGCCAAGGTTCCTCATTTTCTAAGTGTTGGAGAATCTCTTGGGGGGGGCGAGATCGCAAAAATACGAAGAAAGAATTTCTTCGTACGATAATTTATCTTGTAATTTATAAAACAAAGTTATAAAACAAAGCGTTTCCTTTATATTTTTTATTATAATTCTTTTTTTTATGCTCATATTTTTCTCTTTTCTGTTAATAGGACTGTTATTATATCATATTATTTTTTGAGATAAGCGTACAAATTACACTTTTTTTAATTATATCTTAGCATATTGAAATTTATTTTTCAAGTGGCGATATATTTTTCCGTAAAAAAATACGTTGAAAATTTTTTTGTTTTTGTTATTATAGTTTTTAAAGAGAGAAATAAACTGATTCAGTTTTTGGTTTTTAAGCAAAATTTGATAAAAAATATATCCTCGTGTATATTAGTAAATAGTTTTATTGTAAGAATTTAGGAAAAATACCGAGGTTTAATTTTGTTATAAAAATAAAAAATAACGCTGAACTTAAATATCATAGGTCGGTATAATATTTTCAACAGTAAACATTAGGCAGAGGAGACTTTCATAAAAGGATTTTATAAAGGATTTGAATTCGTATTGATTTATGATAACAATTTTAAGAATTTGAAGGTTAGTTTACGAGAGCGGCCATACGTGCGGTTGTTTTTTATGGAGCATAAAAGTAAACGTGAGATAGAATAACTTGTTTTTTATAAATGTGAGATTGTATGGCTTAAAATGTGAGATTGTATAGCTTATTTTTTTCTTTGTTTTTAACTTCCTTTTCTCTTATTAATGTAAAAAATAAGCAGGAGCAAAGCGAACTTTACTCCTGCTTGGAGCTGGTGATGCGACTTGAACGCACGACCTGCTGATTACGAATCAGCTGCACTACCGACTGTGCTACACCAGCTTATTTAAAAACGAAATATTTATATATAA
>CAJFPG010000080.1 GCA_904398665.1 Candidatus Geddesella stercoravicola
CATATAAATATTTTTATTGTTCGGCAGGACAAACACCACTTCCGCGGGAGTAAGATTCACCGCTTTGAGAATATCGTCTGTGGAAGGATTCATTGTCTGTCCTCCCTTGACAATTTTATCGACCCCAAGATCGGCAAAGACAGAATCGATTCCGTCGCCCGCCGAGACCGCGACAAAGCCGTATTTCTTTTCGGGAGCGGCGCTTTTAGGTTCTTCCGCTATCGACATCGCGGAATGTTGATTTTTCATATTCTCTATTTTAACCATACTGAGACTTCCGTATTTAAGACATTCGGTAAGCACTTTGCCCGGATCGTTCGTATGTACGTGAAATTTAAAGAAAGAATCGTCGTCGACAAAAACCACGCTGTTTCCGATACCGTTTATAAACGATTGAACGGCGTCAATCGCGGAAGGAGTGCACGAAGGCCCTTTGTCGACTATACATTCGGTGCAATATCCGAATTTTATATCTTCTGTTTCAAACGAGGAAAAATCAGCCGAATCTTTCGTTTCTCCCCTAGACTCGCCCTCTTCCGACGGAATTATCCCGTCGCCTTCGACGACGCTCCTCATTCCTTCAAGAATTACCACAAAACCTTTCCCTCCCGCGTCCACGACATTGGCCTGTTTCAAAACGGGAAGAAGATCGGGAGTAATCAACAGAGCCTCCTCGGCGGCCTTAACGGCCTCCGAAAAAAGAACTTTAAGTTCCTTTTCCCCTTCGGACACAAGAGAGTCCATACGATCGGCGGTAAGACGCATAACTGTCAAAATCGTCCCCTCTGTGGGAATTTTTACGGCTTTATAAGCGGAATTCACGCCTTCCCGAAAAGCGTTCGCTATTTCAACGCAACCCGCGTCAGAAAGTCCGGCGAGAGCTTTCGCAAAACCACGGAAAAACAATGAAAGAATAACTCCGGAGTTTCCTCTGCCTCCCCGCAACAAAGCCATCGAGATTTTAGCCGCCGTTTCCCCGAGAGGGCCGGTCATGGAGGGAATTTCCTTTTTCGCGGAAAGCATAGTCATTCCCATATTAGTACCCGTATCCCCATCAGGCACCGGGAAAATGTTCAGGCTATTTATTTTCTCTTTTTGATTATTAAGATTATTTGAAGCCGAAACAATCATATCCTTATATAAATTTCCGTTTATCATCGCTCTCAAAGTCTCCGTTTCTCCGTATCTCCGACATCACAATCGGGAAAAATTATAAAAAAGACAACTACCGAGTGCTCACACTGTCAACAAAAACATTGGTTCTCCCGACGGTAAACCCCGTAACTTGTTCTACGGTATAAGTTACCTTGTGAATAATACTTTCCGTAATAGCCGGAATATTTATACCGTATGAAACCATTATGTGCAAATCTATAAATATCTCGTTATCCTTAAACGTCACGTATACTCCCTTGTCATAAGGATTCTTTTTAAACAAACTCCAAAACTCCTCGGAGGCGTTTTTTGATTCCATTTCGACAATGCCGAAGCAATCTTTGGCAACGTTCGCGACGATATTAACGATAACGTTCTCGTCAACGATAATAAATCCGTATTTAGTCTCTGTCTGCAACATATTGCCCGCTCCGTTTCCCGACTTTCGTCGTATAATTTTAAAGAAATGAAAAACACGTCAAAATCCAAAATATCAATAGACGCTATCATTTTATATTATACATTAAACACCCGTAATTTTCAAGTCCTTCATTATTTTTTTTAAAAAAATTCAAATAACAGACAAATAACACCTCAAATCACAATCTAAATTTTTCTCTTAATTATCGTGTTTTCGACAAATTACGACCCCTGCTAGGAGTCAACGCCAACCTCTTGACATGTCGATAAAAATAATGTAAAATAAATAAGGATATGTCGTATTCGAATATAATTTCGACATAATCGCGGATATATCAGGTATATATCAAGATATGAGTATTTAATATTTTATGAATATATGAATATAAAAATATTCGTTTATAAATATAAATATTTAATATCGGAATATCGCACGCTTATAAAATTTATATTCGTTACGGCGTCTTGATATTATAAAGATCGGAGGTGTCTTATGGACACTAACACATGGATATGGATTATTGTCGCGGCGGTCGTCGCTTTGATTGTCGGAATTGTCATAGGGAACCCCATAGGGGCGAAGAGGCAAAAAAAGAAAGATAAAGAGACGATAGGGACCGCGGAGGATAAAGCTAAAACAATCGTGAACGACGCTTTAAAACTCGCGGAAACCAAGAAAAAAGAAGCCATTCTTGAAGCTAAAGAAGAAATACATAAAAACAGAAACGAAGCGGAAAGGGAAATTCGGGAAAGAAGAAACGAAGTCCAGAAAATGGAAAAACGGATTATCCAAAAAGAAGACGCTTTGGACAAAAGAGCCGAAAGCATGGAACATAAAGAAAATATTCTCGCGGGAAAAATCAAGGAGGCGGAAGATAGACTCGACGAAATCGACAAAGAAAAAGACGCCCAACGCGCGATGCTCGAAAGAATCAGCGGAATGAGCGTAGAACAAGCAAAAGATCATCTGCTTTCAAGCCTAAACGACGATTTGAAGCACGAAAAAGCTTTAATGATAAAAGAAACGGAAGAAAGAACGAAAGAAGAAGCGGAAAACACCGCGAAAAAACTGATTTCTCTCGCGATACAAAAGTGCGCTTCCGACCATGTCTCGGAAACTACCGTATCGGTAGTTGCTCTTCCGAACGACGAGATGAAAGGAAGAATAATCGGACGAGAGGGAAGAAATATCCGCGCTCTTGAAAATCTTACAGGAGTAGATATAATAATCGACGACACGCCCGAAACGATAACTCTTTCAAGTTTTGATATCTCCCGTCGAGAAGTCGCGAGAATCGCTCTTGAAAAACTTATTCAAGACGGAAGAATACATCCCACAAGAGTCGGGGATATGGTTGAAAAAGCGAAAAAAGAAGTCGATTCGATAATCAGAAAAGAGGGAGAAAGAGCCGTTTTTGAAACCGGGGTCCACGGCATACATCCCGAGCTTATGCGTCTTTTGGGCAAACTGCATTACAGAACGTCTTTCGGGCAAAACGTTCTCGACCACTCGATAGAGGTTTCTCATATAGCCGGAATTCTAGCCGGCGAATTGCATATAGACGTTACAATGGCGAAAAGAGCCGGCCTTCTGCACGATATAGGAAAAGCGCTCGACCAAGAGACGGAGGGTTCTCACGTCTCAATAGGAGTAGATATAGCGAAAAAATATAAAGAAAACGAAAAAGTAATTCACGCGATAGAGGCACATCACGGAGACGTCGAGGCAAAGACGGTTCTCGCGGCTATCATACAAGCCGCGGACGCTATCTCAGCCGCGAGACCCGGAGCGAGAAGAGAGGATATTGAGAGCTACATAAAACGCCTCGAAAGACTCGAGGAACTCGCGAGCGAGTTCGAGGGAGTCGAACGTTCTTTCGCTATTCAGGCGGGACGCGAGATAAGAGTTATGGTTCGCCCTGAGGAAATAAGCGACGACGATATGGTAATTCTTGCCAGAGACATAGCGAACAAAATAGAAAATGAGCTGGAATATCCCGGCCAGATAAAAGTAAATGTTATAAGAGAAAGCAAAGCGGTAGAATACGCGAAATAAATAAAAAAAATCCGTCGGAATCCGACGGATTTTTTTATTCTTATGATTAAACAACGAGAAAACATTTTTCTTATTTTACTTTTTCTTATTTTACTTTTTCTTATTTCACTTTTTCTTATTTCACTTTTTCTTATCTCGTACAACTTCACCGTTTATTAATAAATTTTCTAATCGCGATATAATCGACGACATAAAAATCTTAATTAAAACCAGCGAAATAGAAATGTACAAAATAATCAATATATCAATCATAAATAAAAACAACTATAAACATAAATTAACGGGACTTTATAACATCATAAATCTAAAATAAGATTTAAACTAAAATAAGATTTAAACTTATAAAGATTTAAACTTATAAAGA
>CAJFPG010000081.1 GCA_904398665.1 Candidatus Geddesella stercoravicola
AAGCGGCGAAGGAGGCTTTTTTTACGGAAAAGGCGAAGGAGGATGATAATATGAAGAAAAATAAGTTGAATCCCGATTCCCGGATACTGCATGATCGCGGCAACCCGCTGGATGAGGGCAGGCTTAACGACGATTACGTCGCCGTTTCGGAGGAAAACGAGGACTTTGAAGATCTTTCTTTTGAAAAAGAATGGCGTGATTTTGATGATTTTGATAAATCAGGAACTTTCTGACCTTTCCGCTTTCGTTATCTTTTTATGTACGGGCCCGAAGAGTTTTCTCTTCGGGCTCTTGTTGAGAAAAATATTTTTTTGTTATTTGTGTGGGGGACATATTAGGACAATCTTCGACAAATTATTAGGCGGTCCGTATCGATTCTATACGTTATATTATCTTTTTGTCGATTTTTTCTTTTCTCATTTTCGTAATTTTCGCGATTTCTCTTTTTTCTATCGCTTTTTCTGTCATAATCCAGAGAAACGTTTCATAGGATTGAATATCAAAATTACGGAGCGGACCTATGAAAAAAGAGTATTTCAACCATCTTGTTTCTTACGGCGATTTGAACGAAAGAGTTTTGTCTTTGGCCGTATACGTTATAGAAAAGAACGCGACCGTGAGGGAGACCGCGAAAGAGTTCGGGATCTCGAAAAGCACGGTACATAAGGATCTTTCTCAGCGTCTTTTAAGTATAAATCCATGTCTTTTTGAAGAAGTGCGGGCAGTCCTGGATAAAAATAAGGCGGAACGGCATATTCGCGGGGGGTTGGCTACGAAACGGAAGTATCTCGCTCTTCATCTCGCCGGAAGAGATCGACGCAAAATATGATATAAATGTAATATTTTTGTGAAAAGTATTTACACTTAAACCTTTGTCTGATATAATTTCGGTAGTTGGGAAAAAATTGATCTTTAACTCGGCACCGAGATGTCGGCAAGGTTTGATATATCAAGCGAAAGGTTTTCGCGTTTTCGCGGTCGCGGTTTTATCTTGCCATAGCGGCAAGATTTTTTTTGCGGAAAAAAGGAGGATTTGTCTTTAATGGCTGACAAAGAGGTTTTGCTTCTTGACGGGGAGACTATGCGTAGGACGCTCCGAAGATTGGCTCATGAAATAATCGAGAAAAATTCCGATCTTTCAAACGTAATCCTTGTCGGTATCCTTCGCCGCGGAGCGTCTTTGGCGGGAATTCTTTCGGAGGAGATCGGAAACATAGAGGGAGTCGCGGTTCCCGTGGAATTTCTCGATATCACTTTTTATCGCGACGACCTGGAAAGAAAAACAGAGGTTTCGAATTTTCCTTCCGCCGGCGCCGATATTTTTTCCAGGGATATCTCAGATCGGGACGTTATAATAGTGGATGACGTCATTTTTACGGGACGGACTGTCCGCGCGGCGATTGACGCCGTTATGTCCAGAGGGAGACCTCGGAGGATACAACTTGCGGTTTTGATAGACAGGGGACATCGGGAATTGCCGATAAGGCCGGATTATGTCGGGAAAAACGTTCCTACTTCCCTTGAAGAAAAAATAACTGTTCGCTGTGAGGAATACGACGGGGAACAAAATGTTGTTTTGAGTAAGAAGTAACAGGCGAAACATTCGTTGCGGTTTTGCGGGATGCGGTATAAGCTTTTACCGTATAAGGGATAAGGGTGTAAAAAAAAATATTTGTGAGATAATGTCAGAATTTTTGAAATTCCCGCAAGAAAGACCGGATTTAAGCAAAGCGGGAAGACGTAAGCGGGTCGAGATGAGGTAAAACAAGTTTTTTTTTGAATAAAAACAGCTGAATATAATAATCGAGATCCTCAAAACAAACGCCGCGGCTCGGACGAGGCGTCGAAAGGCAAGAAGAGCAAGCAAGTCGGAATTTTGATGTAAAGCTTTTTGGGAATAAAAAACGGTTATAAAGCTATATTTTCTATATTTTGGGGTTGAAAAGAAGCAAGAGTTTTAGAAAACGACGTCGCGGGGCAAAAGGAGGACAGACGAAGTTTTACCGTATATAAGGGGGCTTGTCCGAAACATAACATCCGAAACATAACAACGGAAGCCCCGTAAGGATTTGAGAAAATGAGGATACGGGGACACGTGGATATTGAAAATTAAATAATTATATAAAAATCATAATCGGAGGGTAAAAAATGAAACTTGTTTACAACGTTAAGGACAGGCCCGCGTTTGGGCGTCTGGTAGTTTTCGCGATCCAGCAGATGCTCGCGATTCTCGCGGCTACGATAGCCGTTCCCGCTATAGTGGGCAACGGAATGACAGCCTCGGCGGCGATGTTCGGGGCGGGAGTCGGAACCATAGTATATCTTCTTTTCACTCGTTTCAGAAGTCCCGTTTTCCTGGGTTCTTCCTTCGCTTTTATCGCTTCTATGTCGGCGGCGTTCGCCGGGGCGGTATCGATGCAGGTCGGGTATCTCGGACTCATTATCGGGGGAATTTTTGCCGGTCTTGTCTATGCCATTATCGCGTTGATCGTCAAGATAGCGGGAGTTAAATGGATAAATAAAGTGATGCCTGCGGTTGTCATAGGTCCGACCGTGTCGATAATCGGTCTTTCTCTTGCCGGGAACGCTATAAGCGACGCCACTTATAATGGGGGTTCGGAGTTCTCTTATGTCGCTTTGCTTTGCGCGATTATAACTCTTTTTGTCGTCGTTATCTCCTCTACTTACGGAAAGAAGATGGCGAAATTGATTCCTTTTATAATAGGAATAATCGCCGGTTATGCCGCGGCTCTTATTTTTACTCTTATCGGCATAGCGACGGATAACGCCGCCTTACAGATAATAGATTTTTCTCCGTTCGTGAATTTGGTATCAGACGGGGTATCCTTTTCGACATTCATTTCAATGCCGGAATTTACTTTTCTCACGGCCATAGACGGACTCAAAGATCTGGACGCTTCCTATATTCTTACCGTCGCTTTCGCGTATGTTCCCGTTTCTTTCGTCGTTTTCGCGGAGCATATAGCGGATCATAAAAATCTTTCTTCCATAATAGAGAAAGATCTTCTCGAAGACCCGGGACTCCACCGTACTTTATTGGGCGACGGCATAGGATCTATGGCGGGCGCTTTTTTCGGAGGCTGCCCGAACACCACTTACGGGGAATCTGTCGGCTGCGTCGCGATAACCGGAAACGCTTCGGTTTCCACAATTCTCGCGGCGGCTATTGGGACTATGCTGATATCCTTTATATCTCCGTTGGTCGCTTTTATAGATTCGATTCCTGCCTGCGTTATGGGCGGCGTTTGCATAACCCTTTACGGCTTTATCGCGGTAAGCGGGCTTAAAATGATACAGAGCGTAGATCTTGAAGATAATCGTAACGTATTCGTAGCCTCCACCATTCTTATCGCCGGCATCGGAGGTCTTACGCTTTCTTTTTCGACCGGGCTGGGAGACATTAACATAACGTCGATCGCCTGCGCTCTTATACTCGGAATATTGGTAAATGTGGCGCTTTCGTTCAGGAAAGATAAAAAAGAGAAATAAAATCTGTTATCGGCGGCGGAAAATTTTGAAAAAAATTTCCCGCCGCTTTATTTTCATTTTCTATATTGTCGGTACTGACTGAGGGATGTATGTCCCCGTAGAGCGTTTTGTCCGTATAAAACGCGAAAATTTTATTTTTTGTTTTGAGAGCTTATCGGAGCCGAAAAATAAAGCCTGCGGAAGAGACGAAAAGGAAAACGGAAATAAAAACAAAAACGTAGAGAGGAGATAAGGTTTCATGGAATATAAAAGATTTGGGAATATTGTTATAGCGAGGATAGATAAAGGAGAGGAAATTGTCGGAAAGATAAGAGAGATATCTCTTTCGGAAAATATAAAACTGGCGAGCGTTCAAGCTATCGGAGCGGTCGGGGATTTCACCGTCGGGCTGTATAATACTGAGAAAAAAGAATATCGTTCTCGGAATTTTGTCGGAGAGTTTGAGATAGTTTCTCTTGCGGGGACCGTAAACACAATGAACGGGGAGTTTTATTGTCATCTTCATATGAGCGCCGGTAACGAGCGGGGCGAAGTTTTCGGGGGGCATTTGAACAATGCCATCGTGAGCGCGACTTGCGAAACGGTTATAAACGTTATCGACGGCAGAGTGGATAGATATCGCGATGAGGAGCTCGGTCTGAATTTGTTTAAGTTTTAGTTTAGTTTAGTTTGAACTTCCGTAAGTTCGAAGAAAAGACCGGCTCTAAATTCCGTCGGTGTAGGAACTTTTCAGGCGTTCGCGAACGTTGACGGTTTTTTATTATTTCTTAATAAGAAACCGGACGGTATTGTATGATGGGATTTAACGGTAATAAAAAATAATATATAAAAGAAAAAAGTATTTGTAGGCGTTTACCTTTTATATATTATTTCAGTATTTTTTAAATACTTAGATTTATAATTATAATTAAATTCCGTACGGATAATTTTCAAGCGAAATAATTTTCAATATAATCTATACGAAACTTTCGCGCCGTTATCAATTTATATATTTTTATAATAGAGGAAATGATTGAATTTATAGTCCCAAGAGTTATGGTTTTAGTTGTATGAAAAAGAATGAAGAAAAAATATACAAAATGGTTGACAAATCCACATTTAAAAGCGAGATGTAAAATAAAAATGGAAGATATAAAAAGAGAGGAATTAGAGAGATTGGTCGGGACATATCGAGTCAATATTTTTTATGATATTGTCGATATGATAACATCATTATACGATATGGATCAAACTTGGAATAACGGCGGTAAAAAATGGATTTATGAATACAAATTCAGAAAAAGCGGGAAAACTTTATGCGCGTTTTATTTTAAGGAGAATATATTGGGTTTTATGATTATCTTCGGTAAGGATGAAAGAACTAAAATTGACGGAATAAGAAATGAACTTTCATCTGATGTAATAGACGCTTATGATAACGCTCAAATATTTCACGATGGGAAATGGGTTATGTTTAATATAACTGATTATAAAATATCGGAAGATTTAAAAAAATTACTTTTTATAAAAAAACAACCGAATAGGAAAATAACTACAAATTAGGATTTGAAAGTGAAGATATTATGGAATATTTGATAAGTAAAAAAAAGAAAGTCAATATTTAGTTCTGATGAAAAGAACAGGCAGTATAAAGCGATAATAAATAACATTACTTTTGTTTGCGAAGAAATTAAATCAGAATATGAGCAATATGCAAAAGATTTAGCAAATAATTATGATAAAAAACTATTAGATATAATACAATATATGCTTTCTGATATTGAAGAAATGTTTGGAATAAATGATATTGAAATTATTAAAAATTCATTAGGAAATGCTTTGATTGACTTAGACAATAATAGACTATCATATATTGAACAAACATTAGATGGTATGTATATTATTGATGTGGAGTTTGATGGAATATTTGAAAAATTTTATTATGTAAGCATTGATGGATAAATCCTAATTTATCTTTCAAAAGTCTCACTTACTTACCACCCGAAAAACCACAACAGAGAAAGCTATAGAGAAAATTCTCTTTATAGCTTTTTACTTTATTACGGAAAATCTCTTAAAAAACTCTTTTTCTATTTAAAGAACTTTTTCTCATAAAAAACAAAGAATACAGAAAATTCTTGAAAAAATATTTTATCCCTCTGCCGTCTTTACTTTTTCGGCATCGTAAACGTTCTTTTCATAAATTGCTTTGCTTTCTCTCAAAAAATTTTTGCCGTCTTGAATTTTTTTTCTCTCCGGTTTTCCGAAATAATATTGAAATCGACAATAAGATATGTTATACTTATTCGGTAAAACAAACAATCAAGCGAGGTTTTCGGAGAATATTTTTTAAAGATATCTACATTATATATACTCAGAAAGAAAAATTTTTGTTTTTTCTGTTAAAAGTATTGACCTTTAAGAAAATTAGTGATATACTCTGTCCGAAGTAAATAAATTCAGAAAAGAAGAAAGGAGTTACACGAATGAACAAAGTTTTTCAGAAAAGAACTTTCGGAAAACGTGTTACCTCTACTCAAATAATCGCTCTTTCCTTCGCCGTCGTAATTCTTATCGGGGCTCTTTTGCTAATGCTCCCGATATCTACAAGAACGGGAGAGAGCACTCCTTTTATTCACTGTCTTTTCACCGCGACAAGCGCGACCTGCGTCACGGGGCTTGTGACTTTGGATACCTTCACTTATTGGTCCTACTTCGGGCAAGTGACAATTATCGTTCTGATACAAATCGGAGGGCTGGGTTTTATGACCATCGCCGCCCTTTTTTCAACGTTTATAAGAAAAAATTTATCGCTTAAAGAAAAAATGACGATGGTTCAATCCCTGAATATCGACAGAACGGGAGTTCAATCGATAATAAAAAAAATTGTGGCCGGAACTTTCCTCGCAGAAGCGGCGGGCGGAATAATTCTATCCTTTCGCTTCGCGTTTGATTATTCTCTTCCAATGGCCGTATATAAAGGTTTTTTTACTTCAATATCGGCTTTCTGCAACGCCGGGTTCGACGTTTTGGGAGACCGCGGGGAATTTTCTTCTCTCGCCTCCTATTCCTCGGACCCGACCGTTATTATAACGGTCGCCGTTCTCATAATCGCCGGGGGACTCGGCTTTTTTGTGTGGCTCGATATTCTTTCCGGGAAAAAAATAAAAAATTACTCAATATTTTCAAAAGTCGTAATAGCGGTAACGATGTTTCTTCTCTTTTTTGGAGCGGTGGCTTTCGCCCTGCTGGAAGGCGGAAACGAGGTTTCGGGAGAAACCCTCGAAGAAACGACGCTTAATTCTTTGTTCTTCTCCACAACCCTCAGAACGGCGGGATTTTCCTCCTTTAATTTCGGGGCCCTCAAAGAGACGACGCTGCTTCTCGGAATGATTCTTATGTTTATAGGCGGAGGATCCGGCTCTACCGCCGGAGGAATAAAGACCTCGACATTGGCGGTATTATTCTTTACCGTAAAATCCGCCCTCAGAGGAAGAAATGACGTTCTTATAGGAAGAAGAAAAATGCCTTACGGAACTGTCATCAGAGCGGTAGGATTGACCCTTTCGCTGTTGTTTATAACAATTCTATCGGGAGTTTTAATCTCGGAACTTAATAGTCTGCCGCTGATCCCTTCCCTTTTCGAGACGTTTTCGGCAATGGGAACTGTCGGACTTTCAACCGGAATAACCCCCGGTCTTTCAGAGCTGTCATTATGGATACTATGTTTCCTGATGTTCTTAGGCAGAGTCGGAATTTTAACTATATTCTACGCGCTCGCGATAAAAACTCAAAAAAACGAGGGTATTGTCGATTATCCCGAAGTCAAATTCGGCATAGGATAGAATTAAGATAAAAATTATTTAAAATTAGACTTAAATCTTTTAAAATCTTTTAAAATAGGCTAAAACTTTTTAAGTTCAGGCTTTCAGGCTAAAACTTTTTGAGTTCAGGCTTTCAGGCTAAAACTTTTTGAGTTCAGGCTTTCAGGCTAAAACTTTTTAAGTTCAGGCTTTCAGGCTAAAACTTTTTGAGTTCAGGCTTTCAGGCTAAAACCTTTTAAGCTCAGGCTTTTAAGCTAAAACCTTTTAAAATTAAGATAAACCTTTTAAAATTAAGATAAACCTTTTAAAATTAAGATAAACCTTTTAAATTCCAGATAAAACCTTTTAAAATTAAAATAAAATTTTTAACGGAAAGGAAAAAAAATGAACTCATTTCTTGTAATAGGGCTCGGCCGTTTCGGAGTAAGCGTAGCCGAAAACCTATATAAAATGGGAAACGACGTTCTCGTCGTCGATAAAAACCCTCAGTTTATACAACAAATCTCAGGCTCGGTTACCGACGCCGTAGCGGGAGACTGCTGCGATATCAACGTCTTAAAATCCCTCGACGCCGCCTCCTTCGACTGCGCCGTGGTCGCTATCTCCGCGGATATGGAGGCGAGCATACTGATAACATACAATCTCAAACTTCTCGGCGTCGGAAAAGTTCTCGCGAAAGCGACAAGCGACGCTCACGAGGAGATTTTGAAAAAAATCGGAGCGGACAGAGTAGTTTTTCCGGAGAAACAATCCGGAATTAAAATAGCTCAGGAGCTTTCTTCCCACGATATTCTCGACTTTCTCGAACTCTCTACCGATATATCGATTTTTGAAATGACTCTTCCGAAAAAATGGGCCGGAAAAAGTTTGAGAGACCTCTCTTTAAGAAATATTTACGGCATAAACATAATTGCCGTAAAAAAGGCGAACTCCTCAGACTTCGAGGTAAATATCGACCCCGATACCCCGTTTGAGGAAACGGACACCATCGTCATAATAGGAGAAAACAGCAAAGTCGAAAGGATGAAAAAGTGACTTCGCCGATAAAGCTCGAATCGAGAACGAATCGTACGGTCGCAGAGTTTTGCGACAAGGCGAAAAACCCGAGCGAGGATTTTTTTCTTGTCGAAGGCAGGCGTTTTGTCCTAGACCTTGACATTTCCCTATTAAAAGCGGTTCTTATTCTCGACAAAGATAAATATATAAAAGAGACGGAGCTTTTTTTAAAACGAAACATACCGGTCTATTATATAACCCGCCCGGTGGCGGAAAAAATATCCTCCACGGTCAACGTTCAGGAAATTATGGCTTTTGCCTCGAAACAAAAAGTTCCGCAGCCCAAAAGACTAGTTCTCCTGGACCGGATACAAGATCCCGGGAATATGGGAACTATTATAAGAAGCGCCGCGGCTTTCGGTTTCGGAGTAATATACTCCGAGGGCTCGGCAAATCCGTTCTCAACCAAAGCGGTCAGAAGCTCCGCGGGGACCCTTCAACAATGTTTTTTAAAAAACGCCGAGATATCTCTAACGCGAGAAGCGAGAGAGCTCAAAAAACTCGGGTTTAAAATTTTTTCAGCGGAGCTTGACCAAAACGCCGAGACGCCCGATTCGATAAAAAACGTCGGAAAAATCGCGATAATAATCGGAAACGAGGCGTCGGGAGTATCCGCGAAGCTGTCGGAGGAAGCGGACCAAAAAATACGTATTCCCCTAACGGAAAAAGCGGAGTCTCTTAACGCCGCGGCGGCGGCTTCCATACTGATGTATTGTTTTCGACCATAAAATTGAAACGGAGAGAGAAAGCTATGGAAGACAGCGTTTTATTCGCTCTTTGGCTTATAACCAAGGGAAAAGTCGCGAGCGACGCGAATCGTAAAGCTCTGAGAGTATTCGCTTCTTTTGAGAAAATATATAACGCGAGACCCGAAGATTTCCCTCCGGAAATTTTTTCCGAACGAGAAATTCTTAGATTATCGGACAAAGACCTTTCCGAGGCAAAAGAAATATACAAATATTGCAAGGAAAACGAAATTGAAATAGTTCATTATTTCTCAAACAATTATCCGCCTACCCTGAGAGATATCGATAACCCGCCCGCGGTTCTTTTTGTCAAAGGCAAGCTCCCGAACTTTTTCACCGAACCGTCTCTTACCGTTGTCGGAAGCCGAAACTGCGACAGTATTTACGGAAGAATGGCGTCTAAAATATGCGGGGAATTATCTATCGGCGGTTTTATTATAGTAAGCGGCATTGCTTCCGGGGTAGATTCTTACGCCCATAAAGGCGTCGTTCTCGTCGACGGGAAATCAGTGGCCGTTCTTCCCTGCGGCGTAGACGTGGATTATTCTTTCGCAAGTAAGAAAATGACATCCGTTATAGTAAAAAACGGCGCTTTAATTTCCGAATATCCTCCGAAAACAATCGCCAAAAAACATCATTTCAGACAAAGAAATCGAATTTTAAGCGGCATTACAAACGCGACTCTCGTAGTTTGCGCCGGAAGGCAAAGCGGTTCTATGATAACAGCCAATTGCGCCGCGGAACAGGGAAAAGCTATTTTCGCGATGCCCGGGCCTCTTTCAGTAACGAACTCCGAAGGCACAAACGAGCTTCTTAAAAGAGGAGCTTATATTTGCACGAACAGCGTTGACATTTTCAACGAATACCGTAACTTTTTCGACGGGAAATTACCGACCGTCGAGGAGTTCCGGGCTAAAATCAGAAAAGAAAAGCAATTGAGAAAAGCTCAAAAAAATTTTATTTTCAAAAATTCGAGCGTTGAGGAAAAAAACAAATTAACCGACGACGACTCGAACAAGAATAAAATTAAAAACATAAACTCACAGACAAAAGAGGGGAAAAAGCCAAAACCCTCATCGATACAAGCATCGATACAAGAAACGGTAAAAACAAATCCCGCTAAAACAAATTCGAACGTAAAAAAAGGCCTTCCTAAAAAAACTTCCAACCAAGCTGAAAGTTCAGGGGAAAAAGATAGAGCCGTCGAACAATCCGAGGTTTTAGATTCCCTGAAAGAAAAACAAAAGGAAATATACTCGCTTTTAATTCAGTCGAACGACGATTCGGTCTCGGCGGACCGAATATGTTCAGAACTCGGACTCGGATTTTCCGAAATAATCGTAGAGTTACAGGAAATGGCTCTCGACGGCCTTATCGAAGAACAGGGCGGAGGCTATTGGAAAGCGAAATAAACGAAATAAGCGAAATAAAAAAGATGAAAAGATACCAAGATAACCAAGATAAGGTAAAAACAGCTTTCAAAATCTCACTGACAAAAGATAAACTAAAAGACATCGACACCTCTGAAAAAAAACAGAAACGACCGGAGTTTTTCAAGAAGAGAGAAAAAAACTTTAAAGAAATAAAATAAAACGAGGAATAAAGACTGAAAAGAAAAAAAAACGAAAAGGATAAGAAAAGAACGAAAAGAATAAGAATAAGACCAAGAACAAAAAACTATAAAAGCATAAAAAAGTTAAGAACGAAAAAAGATAAAAAAATAAAATAAAAACGGCCGAAACAAAATAACGGCTAAAAGCTTTCGTTTCAGTCTTTACTTTTACTTCTTTCTGAAAAAAACACAAACCCATAAAAAATCATCGCCGAAAACTAATCACATCGCGCCAC
>CAJFPG010000082.1 GCA_904398665.1 Candidatus Geddesella stercoravicola
AACAGAATAAAAGAAGTATACAGGAAAACGTGCCGCTTCCCTCTCCAAGTTGTATTCCGAGTACGAAACAGAATAAAAGAAGGTCAAAACAAAAAGCCTTGGTTTGCAGGAACTAATTGGCAGCGATAAACAGGAACAGCACGCCTTGCAGCAGTTTCTAAAGAATGTACGCATGTACACCAATACCCAAGAACTCTCGACGTAAATCCTGAACGATTCGGTTGACAAAATCGTAGCACACGCTCCCGACAAGATTAGCGGTCATAGAAAACAGAATATTGAAATTTACTATAAGGCCGCGGACATTATCAATATTGCCGATGAAGACAGCGTTGCCCTCGATAGTCGATGGAAAGCAAGAACTCTGGCACAGGGAAACAACCTGACAACGCAAAGCGGAGGCACAGCCTTCCGGCCGCACCGCCACCTTACATATTTACTTCGTTATCATGCCTCGACTAAAACTTTCCGCTTTTTTCTTTCGATAAAAAGTTTTAATCTTCCGACGTCTCGTCCTGCAAAGCGTCGTAACCATGTTCGCCAGTTCTGATTTTAATCACGTCCTCGACATCGTAAATAAAGATTTTACCGTCGCCTATATTTCCGGTATAAAGGACCTTCTGAACGGTCTCGATCAAAGTGGAAAGAGGAACCTTGCATATGACTATATCGATCTTTATCTTAGGCAGAAGCCTCGTTTCTATCGGCGCCCCTCGGAAATAGTTCACATGACCTTTCTGCATTCCGTGACCGAAAACGTTTGTTATCGTCATTCCTGTTATGCCGATTTCTTCCAACGCGTCCTGCAACTCGGAGAATTTCGTCTGATTCGCCAAAATGGTGACCTTTGTAATCTTCACTCCGGGACTCTCACGATGTTCGACAGGGATCGCCTCCTCAACGGAAACAGCGGCCGTGGAGGGAATTTTTTCGGAAGCGGAAGCAGCTCTATCGGAAGAGAAGCCCTCCGAGGAGACAGGTTCCGAAATAGCGGCAGTAGACGGAGCGAAATCGGGATACGCGATATTTCCGTGCTCTCCGATATCCAATCCCGCAAGTTCTTCCTCTCGGGAGACACGGATACCGACGGTCTTTTTGAGTATATACCAAACAAAAAGAGAAGAAAGAAAAACGAACCCCCCGACAGAAACAATCCCGAGCAGCTCTACTCCGAGAAGACCGAGTCCCCCACCGTAAAAAAGTCCGTTAACGGTCGAAAGCGTCGTCACGCCCTCTTTAGCGAATAACCCGACGCATATAGTCCCGAAAATACCGCAGCAAAGGTGCACAGAGGTAGCTCCGACAGGATCGTCGATCTTTATCTTGTCAAAGAAAAGAACCGCGAAAACCACGATAATCCCGGCAAGAGCCCCTATCAACAAAGACACCTCTATCGTGACATAAGAGCAGGCTCCCGTAATTCCGACAAGGCCCGCGAGGCATCCGTTTATAGTCATTCCGAGATCGGGCTTCCCGATAAAAATCCAGGACGTGGCCGTAGAAGTAAGGACCGCGGCGATCGCGGAGGTGTTTGTAGTCATGAGTATATGCATAACGTCGGAAGGGTTCTGAAAACTCATCGTAGATCCGGGGTTAAACCCAAACCAGCCGAGCCAAAGCACAAAAAGACCGATCACGGCGAGCGACATATTATGACCCGGAATAGCTTTGGGTTTGCCGTCTTTATCATACTTCCCGATACGGGGACCGAGAACGATAACTCCCGCGAGAGCCGCCCAGCCGCCGACCGAGTGTACTACCGTATCCCCCGCGAAATCCATAAACCCGAGCTGAGAAAGCCAGCCGCCGCCCCAGACCCAGTGTCCGACGATAGGATAAATAACCAGCGTAAGAACAAAAGAGAAAATAATAAAAGAAATATACTTTATACGCTCGGCGACCGCGCCGGAAACAATAGTCGCGGCAGTTCCGCAAAAGACAAGCTGGAAAAAGAATTTTCCCCAAAACGGGACGTTTGATGTCAAAGTATCATCATAAAAGGACAAATCCGAACTTCCGAGAATAAACAGATGCTCGGTTCCCACAAACGGATTGTCCCCGCCGAACATAAGTCCCCACCCCAGCAATATAAAGCCGAGAGAAGACACCGCGAAGACGATGAAATTTTTTGACAAGATGTTGACGGTGTTCTTTGAGCGCGCGAAACCCGCCTCCACAGAAGCGAACCCTAAATTCATAAAAAAGACCAGGATCGCGGCCAAGAATACCCATATGGTATCGATAATCATAGTTGTGCTCATAATCTCCCTCCTTGAAAAAAATAAAGGACAAAGGAGCCTTTTTAGGGCTCCTTTGTCCTATTGGTAGTATTATATCACATTTAGAATTCAATGTCAAGAGGTTTTTAATATTTTTTTTTAATAGATTTTAGAAGGACAACCTTTCGTCCTCAATCTCCCATATATTCTCGAAAAAAGAATGTTTTCAAATTCTAAACAATTTTCGTCGATGAAAAGACGCTGAAAATTATTGTTCGGCTTACTGTTAAGATTATGTTTTTTTGTTTTTGTTTAACGAAATCTTCCGTTGTTTTCGCTTTGCTTTTGGCTTTTGTATAAGCGTTAAGGTTAAATATCTTTGTTTCTTCCGATATTTTTGCATTTCCTTCCGGACCCTCAACGACTTTCACGAGCTTTTTAATAATCTTTTCACTTAACATAAATGTGAAGCCGGAATACGAATATTTTAATTATTCCTTATTTTGCGTCAAATCATTTTATCGAGTTTCAAAAATATATCATTGTATTTTTGTCTGTTTTAGAATAAAATATCTAAAATATAAGTTACCGTTCTTAAAAACTAATCGCTAAATTCGGAATTGTCGCTATTGAGCTATGATTTTGTCGCTCTTTGACCTATTACATTTCCAACACAATGTTTGGAGGTTATTTTCTATCGTATAACCTCCTTTTGTCACTGGAATGATATGATCTATCTCAAGCAGGAGATTCGGCTCGTTATAGGTAGAGTTCCCACAGTTACAACAAGTGAAGTTGTCACGTTTTTTGATAAACTCCCGCAGTGTCTTTGTCATCAGAATTCGTTGCTCTTTGGCAAAGGCGGTTAAAGTAAGTTTTCTTTCCAATATCTTAATAAGTTCCGTGATGGTCTCTTCCGTCATTGGTACAGTAAATGATCTCTGAGCCATGCCGCCGCCGGAAGTGTATTCGAATTTGTATTCTACGGTAAGCACACTCTCGTCTATGTAGGCAAATCCAAGCCTTGAATAAAACCCTGCCTCATCGTTATTCATAATAAAATCGGGAACTTCACCGAGATACTGTTGATATTCCGCTTTGTAGTTCTCAATAATCTGCTTTGCGTCTTTTAAAGTTTCAAGTTCTTCCACAAGCAGGTGAAGTTTTCGGATTTGTTCGGGATATATTTTTTTATTGGGATAGAAGTACTTTACCACATACTCTAAAGGTTTATTTTCCGCGCTTGCAAACACCGTTGCGGAAACCTCTGCGGTAAACGGTGTGATTGTCTTTTTGTACGGACGAATATAGTTGTATTCGTCATTATTGATCGTTTCGCTTCGAACAACTACGGTGCCGAAAAGTCGAGAGACAGATTGTATTTTTTCGGTGATATATTCATTGAATTCTCTCTGAGTACTCATTAGAACTTCGCAAGTCTCTTTAACTTTTAGAAAACTCGGAGACTCGTAATACTCAAGTATCCTCCGATTTGTATTTACGAGTTTTTCTGTCTCGTCCTTAATGTGAGCTGTAAAGTTACCGATAATATCCCATTCTCCGCTGTCAATGGTTTTAATTTTTTTGATATTGTTAACTGTTTTGTCAAATAGCTGAGCAATTAAATTATCCAGCTGTTCACGGGTTCCTTTGATAACCAAAGAGTCTCTGTTTTCATTTGCATAATCTATGATATCGTTTATACTCTCATAGTATTTGCGCTGCTTCTGAATCAAAGCTTCTCTTTGCTGTTCTTTCAGGTACTTATTATATTCACCTTTACTCATAAGCAGGGAGGGATCTTTTTTTAATCTGTTTATTCTGTATTCATTTACAGCTATTTCTTTTGAATCTAATTTATTTCCGGCATATGTTATGTAATCGACTTTAATCGTGTAAGCCTTCGCATTTTCCAAAACCACGTTGATTTGTTTGGCGAGACGACGATACTGAGAACGGGATTTGAATCTGTTGTTCTCAAGAAATTTCAGTAGAATCGTTGTTACTTCTTTTTTTCTTTTTATTATCTTTTCTGCTCGCGCGAGTTCTTTTTCTCCGTTCTCTTTAAAAAACTTTATATCATCATATGTTTCCAACGCTCGACGACTTTTTACAACTACAAATTTATCAAAACGAGAGATAATATTCCAATTTGAAAATCCTAATTCTTTTAACACCTCAGCTTCCAATTTCTTATATATTTTGTTTTCTATTATAAATACTATTGCTACAATTGTTAAAATAATTACAACAACAGGACTAATTGCCGCAATTGTTTGTAAGTAAATTGTTGTATCCGAATACATTCTCTTTTTCCTCTTCCTCTTGTTCTCTGTTATACCGCATATATGTTTCTTATTATATTTCATCCGGAACTTTTTATTGCCATGATATGTTGTTATACCGATACTTTGATCAATGTAAAAAATAAATAAAAATTCCGATTTGGGACATTAATTATGTAAAAATTACAAACAAAAGCTAAAGGAAGAGACCGTTTATTTACATAGACTCTTCCTTACGGGTATCTTTTTAATGTGAAAAACTTTTTTTGATTTTCGAGAGAAACATTTATTTTTTTAAGAGGTATTAAAGGCGGTCGAAGTTTTTAATTAAAGATTTTCTTGTGTTGTTTGCGCTGATTGTATAATATGAGAGCTTTCAGCTTTCTTCCTCGTCGGGGGAGTCTTCTTGTGCGAGAGGGAGAACCGTTTTGAAGGTTGTTCCTTGATTGACTTCGCTCTCTACAATAATGGTGCCCTTATGGAGCTTGGCGATCTGCCAAGCGATCGCCAGTCCGAGACCCGTTCCTGTCTCAGAGCCGCCTCGGGCTTTGTCGACTTTATAGAATCTTTCGAAAACATACGGCTGATCCTCTTTCGAGATTCCGCAGCCGGTGTCTTTCACGCAAAGATAAGCCTTGCCGGATTTCGCGTAAATCGATACCGTTATCGTCCCTTTTTCAGGAGTGAATTTTATCGCGTTGTCGATAAAGATTATAATAAGCTGTCTTATTCTAGCCTCGTCCGCCCAAATCGCCGGAATCTTTTTAGGCTCGTAGTTGATTTTGATTTTTTTATTCGCGGCGATTATCTGCATATGATCGACGGTCGTTTCTATAAGTTGGTTAAGGTCGACTTTTTTA
>CAJFPG010000083.1 GCA_904398665.1 Candidatus Geddesella stercoravicola
AAGGATAATCTTTGAAAGGAATAGACGATATGTCTGACAATAAAAAACTTTTTAGAGAAACCCCCTTTAACGGCTATAACAGAGACGACGTCCTTAATTATATGAAAGAACAGGATGAAAAACTCGTATCTTTAGAAGCCGAGGCTGAAAACGCAAAAAATGAGAAAGAAAAATACAAGGCGGAAATTGAGAACCTAAAAAACACTCTCGCCGAAGAAAGAAAATACGCCGAAGAGGCGAAAGCGTCCGCTACAAATATATATGAGGCGGAGAAAATCAAAGGATTATACGAAGCGCTCAAACAAGAGAACGAAAAACTTAAAGAAGAAATCAAGAATCAAAACGATCAAAAAACGATATCGGAAAACTCTCTTATCGACGATAAAAAAATACTTGAAGAAGAGGTCGCGACGCTAAAACAAGAATGTGAGAAACTAAGAAATTCCCTCAGCGAGCAAGAAAATACAATAGTTGAAAAAATCGAAAAAATATCAGACCAAGAAACTCTGATAAATTCTCTCCAACAAGAGATTCTCTCCTCCGCGGAAAAAGTTTCGAAGTTAGAAAAAAAACTTAATGAATCAAAAACAGAGGAAGAATCTCAAATAATCTCGGAAGAGGTTCATGATTCAGGAATAACCGCCGCTGACGAAATTCTAAAATCCGCTAGAATACGAAGCGATTTTATGATAAAAAACGCAGAATATTTTGCTTTTTCAACTAAAGAAAAACTTACGGAAGTCAGAAAAACAATAGATACAGCGTTAGATAATATAGAAAAAACAATGCTTTCAGCGGAAGAACTGACGGAAGAATTATCAAAAGAAAAAAATGATTGAAAATAATAATATGAACGATATAGACATAAACCTTAAAAACTTAACTTCAAAAGAAAAGAAAGAAATCCTCTCAAATCTCAAAGCGGGACAAACAATCCTTTTATCGGGAACGGTATACACCGCGAGAGACGCGGCGCATAAAAGAATAGCGAATATGATAAAAATCGGAGAACGTCTTCCCATTACTCTCGACGGAGCTATAATTTACTATGCGGGACCAACCCCGGCTAAAAATGGAATGGTCATCGGGGCCTGCGGACCTACGACGTCGGCAAGAATGGACAAATTCACGCCTACTTTATACGATCTGGGAGTAATAGCGACAATAGGAAAAGGAGAAAGAGACCAAGAGATTTCCCTTTCCTGCAAAAAAAACAAATCGCTTTATTTTTGCGCGGTCGGCGGAGCCGGAGCGTTAGCGGCCACGAAAATAAAAAAATGCGACGTCGTAGCATTTGATGATTTAGGATGCGAGTCGATAAAAAAACTTGAATTTGACAAATTTCCTCTTATAGTAGCGACAGACTCAAAGGGAAATGATATTTTCAAAAGAAACGAGGAGACAAAATGAAAAAAAAGCAAAGAATAATAGCGGGAATAATCTGCGCCGTACTCGCGGCGGCATTACTCATATCGCTCGGAACCTCTATTTTATACGCAATAAATCTATCATAAATAAACGAATAAAATTCATAATAGATTTTTTATATTTAGATTATAAAAAAATGGAAAATAAAAAATATAAATGAAATTTGAACAAATGAAATTTTATCTTATTTAATTTAAAATTTAATTTTATATTATTTGATTTAAATTTAATTTTATATTATTTGATTTAATTTTAATTTTTATAATTTCATAAACATATTTATTTAAAATAACGACGCCAAGATTAATATCCCGGCGAAATGTTATAAAAATAAAATTTAATAAAAAATATCCGATAAAAATATAAATAACCAAAAATATACTACAAAAATAAAATCCCGGTATAAAACAGCCGGGATTCTTATTTTTACGGGATTCTTATTTTTAAATGAAAAAATCTTATTAATCAATTTAACAATACATAATTAAACCGATATTTCAAACATGTTGATAAGAAAAACTATAACCATAAAAGCGATAGAAATTATTACCGTTAACCTTTTCATAAACTCTTCACGGGTAGCGCGTTTGTTTCTCGAATAGAAATTCGAACTTGATCCCGTGATAGCGCTCGACATGCTCGCGTCTCTTCCCTTCTGAAATAAAATTATAAGAATTAAAGCGATAGAACAAATCAAAAGCAATATTGAACATACTATTTCAGCCGTGTTCATTTTCGATCCTCCGTAACCAATTATTTTACTCCCGAGAAACGGGAAAAGTATCGACAAATATTTTAGACCGTATTAGTATACCATTTTTTACTCAATATTGCAATACCCAACTCAAAAAAATTCACAAATTATTCAAAAACTTTTTATTAAAGGAAATTTTTACTATTAAGAGTTATTTCCACTATTTCAGGGAAAATAAGTCTTATCGGACAATATTTAAAATTTCCGAGACCTCTTCCGACAACAAGTGTCGAGCCCTCTTTCTCGTATGAATTTTTATAATATTTCGGGAAGAAAAACTCTTTTCTAAATCGTTTAAAAAGACTTCTCCCATCGCCGGGAGCAAAAACAGCGCCAACAAACGGAAGCTCGATTATTCCCCCATGAACATGACCTGAGAGCATAAGATCGGGAAAAGACAAAAGATCATCGAAGACAAAAGGAGAATGACATAAAAATATTGAAAAGACTTTCTTATCAAAATCAAAAAGATTTTTTTCATACTCAAAATATCCGCAGCCGTAAAGATTTATGCTTTTTCCCCCTTTAACCAAAGGCGTCCGCCCGTTAAGGTTAAACACCCGTTTTTCAAACTCGGAGGAATATTTCTTAAAATCACGGCGTTTACGAAGCTTAATCTCATGATTTCCCTCGACAAAATAGACAGGAGCTATTCGACCCAACAAATCGAGAAGAGAAAAATACGCTTTGTCTCGATTCTCTTTCTCATGCATATCTCCGCCAAGAAAAATCACATCGGGGCAACTTTTTCCCACAGCTCGCAAAAGTCTCTTTCTCGATTTTGTCCCGAGGGAACAATCATGTAAGTCGGAAAGAAAAACAATTTTATAATTATCGAATGAATCGGGAATCTTAGAAGAAGAAATCGTTATTTTATTGGTTTTTATATGAGTATTGACAAAAATAAGATACAAAATAAATAAAATCCCGAGAAACCCGAGAGATAAAACAAATATTTCCATTCTTAAAATAAAAAACGGCAAAGCCGACCTCTCTTTCCGCCACAGGCTCAAATCCAAAAAATTATATCAAATAAAACGCTTTATGTCAATAAAGTGAATTTTTAAAAACCATAACAAAAAATCTCTTTACAATATATGTAAAATAGTGTATAATATAAATATATTTTTATATGTTTCGCATATATATTATATGATATCACACGTTTTATATATTTTCATAAAACAAAAGTCAGTCATATTATGATATCCTTTTATTTCCCAAAAATTATCTTTTAATAGTTTTTTTCTTATAGAAGACCATACAGCTTTGAGCAATTCATTGATAGAGTGGGGGGGGAAAAAAGGGAGATTTTGAGGTATTGCTTCGATATCTACAAGATATTCGATATTTATTAGATATTTACAAGATAATAGTTATATAAATAATTATATAAATAATTATATAAATAATTATATAATAATTATATAGATATATAGACTCCTCTATTATTTTTAAATTGAATTTCAGTAAAAATAATAGCATCAAAATAATATAACCAATAATCAAAACTATTTTATATTTTAATAAAAAACTGTCCATTAATAAATAAAATACGAAAAAAATATTTATATACCAAATAAACGACGTAAACGAATAAAAAACAACGGAAGGTTAAATTATGATTTTTGAGGATATATTCTCAGGCACATTATCCTTCGATATGACAACGTTTCTCTCAGCGTTGCTTATAGTCGCAGCGGCGTTCGCAGCGATACTCCTTTCTACGCTGATACAAAAAGCGACAGATTGGAAGAATATCTCTTTTATAAAAAATCTTTTTTCAATCGCGACGCTTTTATCCGTATTATCAGCGTTATTTTTTGGAACCGCCGCCATAAAAAACAATGACGGACCGAGAAAAAAAAGAGCCGCGTTATCAGCGTTTTTATCCTGGTTTTTAATTGCCATAATCGGGGTCTCATCGATGATTTTTATCTATCCGATATTCCCCAATCAAATAATTCTTTCAGTGGGAGCGGTCTTTACGTCTCTCGCTGTTATAAACATACTTCCTCTGCCCGGATTTCTATGTTTTTCTTTTTTTAAAAACATCTTTTCATCGTTTCTCTCGGAGAAGATGGAGAAAGCGGAAAAATATACGGTATTTTTTGTATTTCTCGCCTTATTTTTAGTCGCGAGAAGCGGATGCCTAAACATAATCCTTAACTTCGTAATGACAGGCTCAGCCTGAGAAAGGTTTTTATGGTTCTCGATATTTTGCTTAATTCCGAGCTTTCGGTTACGGAAAAAATATTACAAATTATATTTTGTGTTCTCGCCGTTCTTCTGGCACTTTCAATACATGAAAGTTCCCACGGTCTCGCGGCGCTCGCGATGGGGGACGATACCGCTAAAAATCAAGGGAGAATAACGCTTAATCCCTTTAAACATATGGATTTAACGGGAGCTATAATGCTTTTTGTCATAGGTTTCGGTTGGGCGAGCCCGGTCCAGATAAACCCAAATAATTTTAAACATAGAAAAGCAGGAACTATTGTAACGTCTCTCGCCGGTCCGGTATCAAATCTTTTATTCGCTCTTATCGGAACTTTTTTATATCTTTTAACTTTCGGGTTTTATATTCAGGGGCAATCCGGAGTCGTTCTGAATATCATGTATTTTTTCAGTATATTCACTTCGATAAATATCGGGCTCGCCGTCTTCAATCTTATTCCTTTCCCACCTCTTGACGGTTCGAAAGTAGTGGCGGAATGCCTTCCGTTTAACGCTAAATATAAATATCTTTCTCTTGAAAGATATTCCTTTATCTTCTTCATTGTTCTTATACTGCTTTTAAGATATTTTAATTTTATCTCCGCGATATCCGGCTGGATTTTTAATCTCTTTTTCTCAATTACAGAACCGCTCGTGTCACTGTTCTTTTAGCGGAGGCAAAAAGAAATGGAATTAAATTTCAAACTGGAAGTTTTCGAGGGGCCGCTCGATTTATTGCTTTCCCTGATTGAAAAAAACAAAATTGATATTTACGATATAGAAATTCATATTTTGACCGATCAATATCTCGCGTATATAGAAGAAGCGAATCGGCAAAATATGGAATTGACCGCGAGTTTTATAGAAATGGCGTCAAGACTTATGTATATAAAATCTTGCTCATTACTACCAAAAGAAGAAGATGAGGAAGACCCGAAAGCGACTTTGGAAGAGATGCTTCAACAATACGCTAAATACAAACAAGTATCAGAATTTTTAAAAACGAAATATATCGGAAACCGTATTTTTTTCAGGGAAGTTACTCCGCTGTTTCTCCCCAAACCTTTCGACAAGGACAACCTTCCAGCGATAGAGGATTTACAAAACGCATATATTTCCGCAATAGAAAGGAACGAAAGAAGACAACCGATTCCAGTATCGGCTTTCAAAAAACTTGTCGCTTCAAAATTTATAAGCGTGCCGAGCAGAATTATTTACATACTTAAAAAGATTTTCCGTAAAGGAAGAATAAAATTTATTTCCCTATTCTCCGACACGAAAGACCGAGGGGAAATCGTCGCGACATTTCTCGCCATGCTCGAACTCATGCATGCCGGAAGAATAGACGTTTCCGATTCCGACGTTAAAAATTCCGAGATAACTCTTAACAGGAAGAGGTCGTAAAATGGATCTTTCAAACTATAACCTCATATCGGTTCTGGAAGCGATTCTTTTCGCCTCTCCCGAAGCCGTCGAAATTGACAAATTATGCGTTTTTTCAGAAAGTAAAAAAGATGAAGTTCTCGACGCGTTGGACAAGCTAAGAGAAAAATATGAGGCTAACAACTCAGGATTGCGACTCGTGAGAAAAGACGAAACGGTCACGATAACAACAAAAGAAGAATTAGGGGAGATTGTAGCTAATTTTCTACAAAGTAGAAAGACGCCCTATCTGTCGCCGGCCGCGCTTGAAGTTCTCGCTATAACCGCGTATAATCAACCGGTAACAAAAACATACGTCTCACAGATACGAGGAGTCCCGTCAGGAGAAATAATAGAAAATTTAGTTGATAAAAAACTTTTACGGGAAAGAGGAAAACTCGACCTTCCCGGAAGACCGATGTCATATTCTGTCACCGAAAAATTTCTCACGGTGTTCGGTCTTGAAAAAATTGAAGATATCCCTTATCCAGAAGGGCTGAAAAAGCGGCGCGATCCAGAAAACTCACAGCAAACAATAACAGACTCCTCGGAGGGAAACTAAATGGACACGCTCGCCGTAATCGGAAACGTTTTTTTATGGATACTTCTCGTAATTCTCGTTCTGATATTTCTGCTTTTTCTGTTTAGTTTGCCTAAAATCAGGGTAATACTTAAATATGACGGAAAACTGTCAGTAAAATTAAAGTTTCTTATTTTCAAGTTTAATCCGTCGAAAAAAATGAATGAAAAAAAATCGGATAATAAAAACAAAAGCGGCCCTCAAAAAGAGAAAGAAGAGAGACAGAAAAGAAGGACAGAAAAGAAGAGAAAAAAAGAAGAAAAGAAAAAAAAGTTTCTGCCGGATTTCATGAAGAATCTGTCAATAGAAAATTACATCGAAATAATAAAAATCATATTCAAACAATTTATTTTTAAAATAAAAGTAGAAAATTTTTTTCTCGAAGCAAAAATCGCGGGAGAAAATGCCGCAGAAGCGGCGTTAAAATACGGAAAAATAACTGCTTTGCTTTATCCGATAACGGCGTTTCTTGACGCAAAGGGCTTTATAAAACAAGCAAAAATAAACGTTGACGTGAATTTTCTCTCGGAGGAAAGCGAATATAGAGGAGAAACTGAAATTACAATAAGACTGATTTCGCTTATAAAAGCGGCGATATCGATTTTTATCTATATTATGAAAAGAAACAGTCAAAATAAATAGAGAAATTAACAATAAAAAACACTGATAAAATACGCGAAATTATGATAAAAAACAAAAAAATAAATGATAATAAAGACAAAAATTAAAGACAGACAATTATAAATAAAAAAATTACTAAAAACTGAAAATATAATACAAGAATACAAGATAAAAATATAAAAAAATAAGGCGGTGCTAAAAATGAATGAAAACAAACATCCCATTCAGGGCGTAATGGAAACAGCGATGCAAAATATTAAAGAAATGGTAGATGTAAACACAATAATCGGAGATCCAATAACGACATCCGACGGAACTACTATTATACCGGTCTCAAAAGTAAATTTCGGCTTTGCCTCAGGGGGATCCGATTTTTCAACAAAGGCTCATCAACCGCCTAACAAACCCGAAAACCTTTGCTTCGGAGGCGGCAGCGGAGCCGGAGTTACGATAAACCCCATAGCGTTTCTTGTAATCTCAGCGAAAGGAGTATCTTTGCTTCCGATAGACCAAGGAACTCCTTCGGCGATAGATAAAGTTGTCGACGCGGTGCCGGATATAATAGAAAAAATAAAATCTTTCTTTCCTCAAAAAGAAGAAGAACAAGAAGACTATTACGAAGAATAAATATATGAAAAATGATTTTTACAAATAAATAATACGTAAAATAAAAACGTGACTAAATTGTTTTTTTCAAACATACCGTCAAGAATTTTTGACGGTATGTTTATTTTATAATATAAGAAATAAAAAAAGGCGTAAAATCCTTCTTGCTGCCTTCTAAATAAAACCCATATACGCCAATAAGATACCGCAATCGCTCAAAATTTCGATTTTTCAAATATGCTTTTAACAACAAAAAGCTAAAAAAGCTAATAAACAAAAAACATTTTTTAAAGTTAAAGACTTAGTGTTCAAAAAACATTTTTTAAAGTTAAAGACTTAGTGTCCAAAAAACATTTTTTAATGAAAACAATAAGTATTTTATGGAAAACAATTTTTTTCCCACATAAACTTTCCGCATATATAAAAAATAATTACAAAAATAATTACTAATAAAAAATTCACTTTTAACTTATTATTTTCTTCCTCGCTTATATTTTTATTTGAGTTTCTCATATAAAAAAGTATAGTTAAAAAGTTTTTTATTTTTCTTTTCTTTATTTTTTCTCTATCGTTTTTCCATATAAGAAAGATTTTTATAAAACTATAATATCGGGGAAAAATACGGAACAATAAAAGACCCCTGAAAATAAATTTTCGAGGTCTTTTATTTATATATTTATTTTATTTTGCTTAATATTTTTTATTTTTGATTTTTTTAACATTTTTATAAAAATATCTAAATCTAATCTAAATCTAAAATAAATGCCGAGAAAAAGAACTCGTAAATATAGAAAAATCCATTTTTACTCAAATAAATTTTTTTCCGCCGGAATGTCAGGCTCGTACTCCTTGAAAATTTCCTCAAAACGAGAAGCCTTATCCTCGGGGATCTCGCACCAAGGGTTCTCTCCCTCTTTAAAAAATCTTCCCCCGCTCTCGACGTAAGTATACCGACTCTGGTCCTCAGTAATAAGATATATCACATAAGAAGCTCCGTTGTAATCCAATGGGTTTTCCTCGGTCTGAGAAAGATTACCCAAGCTCTTAATGAGATCCGTTATAACGCCGATTTTTTCCTCGCTCGTATACTCGAAAGTCATATCCCGATTCGCATAAGGGGAAACAATCACTCGCT
>CAJFPG010000084.1 GCA_904398665.1 Candidatus Geddesella stercoravicola
ATAGTGATTGTAGACGCGAAAAATCTGGATTTTAAGGAATTAATAGAAAAGATATATAAAAAGACTCCGGATAAATGAGAATTTCCGATATTCTTACTCTCTTATTCTGGGGGCTTTTTTATATTTTCGACGAAGGGGAAAATCTTGTTTATATCTTTTTAGCTGCGACTTTTCATGAAAGCGCGCATATATTTTTTTATTATATTTTTAAGGCGAAAATCGATTCTGTAAGAATTCTTCCTTACGGGATATCCGCTTCCTTTCGAAGCACCGTAAAACTCTCGTACAAAAAAGAAACAGTCGCTCTTTTCGCGGGTCCGTGCTTTAATCTTATTGTTGCCGTTTTCTGTTTGATTATCAATTCTTTTTTATTTGTCGACGGTCTTGAAACTTTCTTTTTATATAACGCGGCTTATTTCATGATGAATATCATTCCTATTTTCCCGCTTGACGGCGGACGGATTTTAAGAAATTTGCTTTTACAGAGATTCTCTTCGGATTTCGCTTTAAAAATCAGCGGAGTTTTCTCTGTGTTTTTCCTGGCTCTTTTGTTTGTGATTTCCGTTTGGGTTTTTACCGAAAGCGGGGGTAATTTTTCTCTCATACTTGTTTCTTTGTATCTTATAATAACCTTCTTCACCAAGCCCGACTGACGTTCGATTTTCTTTTCTTATATATTTATATATTTTGATATTTTTGCCGTTCTTCACATTTTTGCCCTATTTAAGTGATAAACTTATGCCGAAATATAATTTAGGGGAAATTTTCGCTTTGGTCTTGGATATAAAAAACTCGATATAATAAAAATCGGATTTTATGCGTTGTTTTTTTTATTCGACAGACTTTGCGGGGGAATATGATGAATACGGGGAGAGGGAAATGAAACGTCCTTTTCTTGCGGCAGGGATATCGGCGTTCGCTGCCGTCGCTTTTAGGGAATGGTTGTTTCGCGATTCGGCGTTGGACATCCCTATTCTTTTAATTTCTTTTTCTGTCGCGGTTATTGCGGCGATTTTTGCTTTTATTATTAAAACCAAAAGGAGCATGTTTGCCTCTTTTTCTTTTATAATGATTTGTTTCGCGGTATTTTCCGGACTTTGGACGTTTAAAAATAACGAAAGAGAGTCTATCGTATCGCGGTATTCCGGAACTGAAGTGGATTGCGAAATATCAATAACGCAAACCCCGGTTTTAAATTCAAATAATAATTACAGGTATATAGGAAAGATAGTTTATCCGAGGGAACTTGCTTCCGAAAAGGTCGTTTTCTACGGGTTTGACGAGGAAAATATAGTTCTCGGTAGCAGAGTGTCGGGAGTCTTCACGTTGGATAAAACCGACGACGACAATAACAGTTATTACAGATATAATAATATAACGTTTTTTGCTTCCCGCGATTACTCTTCCGTCTATGAAGTAAGGGACCCCGAAGGTTTTGATTTTTCGTTTTTTATAGGAAAGATAAAAAACGAAATAGAAAAGAAAGTGTATCCTCTTTTTGGCGATAGCTCCGGAATGGTTTTAGGCCTGCTGTTTGGAGACACGGATGGGATATCTCCCGAAATTGAAGAGTCTTTCAGACTTTCCGGATTGTCTCATCTTCTCGCGGTTTCGGGACTTAATGTCGGAATAATTTCAATTTTTGTTTTTTATCTGTTTTCGTTCAGCAATAAAAGAGTAACCCCATATTTAGTAGCGACAGTTTTCATAATTATTATGGCCGCGCTCTCCGGTTTCTCACCGTCTGTTTTAAGGGCGGTTGTTATGCAATTATTTATTTTTGTCGGAAAAATTTTATATAAAGATTGCGACACGAAAAATATTTTTGGTTTCGCGGTTTTTATCTTTATTCTGGTAAATCCTTTTATCGTTTCCTCGCCGTCGTTTCTTCTTTCGTTCGCCGCGACCGCCGCTTTGATTTTTCTTTATCACTCGGCGTATTCTTTTGCTGTGACCGAGCTTTTCAGACGTCGTTCAATTGTCTTAAAAGGCGTCGGCGAAAAGTTCTTTCAGGCCGCGATTGTATCTTTGCTGTGTTCGATTGTGACCGCGCCTATAACGTACGCTTGTTTCGGGACTGTAACTTTTCTCGGGGTCATTTCGAATATTCTTATATATCCGTTTGTGTCTGTGACTTTTATTTCTTCTGTCGTAGCGGTTTTGATAAGTTTTATCCCTATCTTTTCTTTTTTCGCTCCCGCTGTCGCGTATATTCCGAGAATAGGAATTCCCGCTATGATATTTGTTTCGAACGCGGTTTCTTCTCTTTCGGGAGCGGTTATCGATTATTCTCCTGATATGAGTTTTATTTCGGACTATCGGATAATACTTTCTTGTTTATTGTGCTTGATTTTTGGAGGGGTTGTTTGGTTTGTGTTTTCAGATAAATTTAAAATAAAACGAAAATCTAATAAAAACACAATTCGCGTTTGCTCCGTTATCGTCGCTTTCGCCGTGTGTTCGTTGGGAGTTTGGTTTTTTACCGACGAGTCGGCAAAAGAATTTCATTCCGGCCCAGAGGTTGAAGCCGCGTTTATAAATGTCGGTCAAGGCAACGGCGTGGTTATTTCACAGGGCGACAGCGTTTATCTTTACGATTGCGGCGGCACGGAGGAACCGGGAGACAATTGCGCGGAATACATACTTTCCCGCGGATATGACGTTATTGATGTCGTGATAATCTCTCATATGCATTCGGATCATATGAACGGAGTGAAAAAACTTCTTGAAAAAGTAGACGCTCGTGAGGTTGTGATTCCGTATATTAGTCCTGATGAAGACGAGGATATGGCTCTTAAAGAATTTCTTGATGAAAAGGGCGTAAAATTGACGGTTCTTTATGAAGATACTGAGATCTTTCTTGATAACGGAGCGAGATTCGAGTTGCTTCTCAAACATATGGACGAGGATGCCGACGAAAATGATAACAGCATAATATTGTCTCTCGATTATTATGATACGGATTTAATTTTATGCGGGGATTTATCGAGCGTGGGAGAAAAGCGGCTTATTGAGGAATATCCGTTTTTAGATACGGATATTTTCGCTGTCGGACATCACGGTTCAAAATATTCCGCGTGCGAAGAGTTTTTGTCTCAGATAACTCCGTCCGTGTCAGTGATTTCCGTCGGAGCCAGAAATCCGTACGGGCATCCGGATAAAGATACTTTGTCTCGTCTTGAAGCTTATGGGGATGTTTATTGCACAAAAGATTACGGAAATATAATTTTTACTCTTGACGGAACAGAATATACCGTCAAAACAGAAAAATAGGAGGAAATATAATGGACGTTGGATTTACGAGAAAAGAGGCCATGTCTCTTTTGAGAAAATATAACAGCGAGCCTTTTCATATTCTTCACGCCCTTACGGTGGAAGGCGTTATGCGATGGTACGCCGAAAAACTCGGATATATGTCCGATATTGAGTTTTGGGGAATCGCCGGGTTGCTTCATGATATAGATTTTGAATTATATCCTGAACTTCATTGTAAAAAAGCGTCCGAACTTCTTTCGGGAAGCGGGGCCACAAAAGAGCTTATACACGCCGTATGCAGCCACGGTTACGGACTTTGTTGCGACGTGGAACCGACGCATGAGATGGAGAAAGTTCTTTTCGCTGTCGACGAGCTTACGGGGCTTATATGGGCGGCCGCAAAGATGAGACCGTCTAAGAGCGTTTCTGATATGGAGGTTTCAAGTTTGAAAAAGAAATTCAAGGACAAGCGTTTCGCCGCCGGTTGTTCGAGGGAGATAATCCTTTCCGGTGCGGAAAAACTCGGTTGGACTCTTGAAGATTTAATGAGGGACACAATTCTCGCTATGAGGAGCTGTGAGGAAAAAGTGAATCGAGAGACGGAAGAGTTGTTTGTATGAGAGAGTTTCATACCATTCCTCCGTTATATAACGAAAATTCCAAAATTTTAATTCTTGGTAGCTTTCCTTCCGTAAAATCAAGAGAGACAGAGTTTTTTTACGGACATCCTCAGAATCGTTTTTGGAAAGTGATGGCCGCTCTTTTTCGAGAAAAAATACCTGAATCCACGGAGGAAAAGAAATCGCTGTTGCTTTCTCACGGGGTCGCTTTATGGGACGCCGTTTATTCCTGCGATATAGTCGGCTCCTCCGATTCCTCAATAAAAAACGTGATTCCCAACGATATTTTATTTATTCTGTCGAAGACGTCAGTTTCAAAAATTTTTCTTAACGGAAAGACAGCGGAAAAATATTATAAAAAGTATATAGAAAAAGACGTTGATATTAAAGCTGTCTGCCTACCTTCTACGAGTCCCGCAAACGCTTCGGTTTCTCTTGACGAGCTTATAAAAAAATGGTCCGTTATAATTAACTAAGTTTTTGATTTATGACGTATATCGCTGGATTTTGGTTTATAAGACTTTTTGTGTATGTTAGTAGTTAGTATGTGTTAGTTATGCGTATTATTAAAATGTACGGAGAAATATTTTTGTTTTACATTAGAGGAGAACGTTCTATTTTTCGACTAAATAGATTCTTATTAAGTATTATTTTCCAAGTAAATAGGCGAAAATATTTGCCCTCCTTAGGAGGCTCGCTCTTTGCCCAACTGAGCCATTGACGCTTATTGAATTATTATTAAATAAAGGAGCTTTATGGGAGAGTATCTGCGTTAACTTAGGGAGAGAATATTCTAATTTGCTTAGGAATAGGGCCGTATGTTAAATTTGAGGTCTTTATCGGGTAGCATTTTTAACTAAAAAGTGAACGTAGACTTATCACTTAGGAGGCGGACGCTCTATCCTACTGAGCTACGAGAGCATGTTAAATTTTGATTATTGTTACCCATCTATTGGGGAACAATCTTTGTTCTCTTAGGAGAAAAACTCTCATTGTTTTGAACTACGGGTGTTTATTTGTTTTTTTGCTCAAAGACCATGAAATGTCAGAATCTTTACGTACCCTTAGGAGGAAAATTCTCATTGCTTTGCGCTACGGATGTTTATTTGTTTTTTGCGTAAAAGACTATAAAGGGCCAGAATCTTACGTTTTCTTAGGAGGCTGGCAATCTATTTATTTGTGTTGCGGGGACATATTGTTTATTAGCAAATCATTCTGAGTAGGGCGATGTCTTTACGTTTTTTTAAGAGTCTGACTCCCTATCTGTCTGAGCTGCGGGTATAAATTATTAACAAATCAAATCATTTACAGACGATAATCTCTGCGTTCATTTAGGAATCGGACAATTATATATAAAACGAATACATATTAAATGTTAATTTTCGACATAAGTTTGCGGGAAATAACTTTGTTTTTTTATATGTTGTAATTTTATGTGTTTTTTAGGGGAGATATTTAAAAATTTTGATTTGAAAATTTTTGCTCTCGAATAAAATAGTGGAGGAAAAACATCTTTTTTTTGTAAATTGAACGTTCTATATTAAGCGGTAGGGTTATTTTAATTCTATTTGTTTTTATAGGTTTAGGAGGTTGATTATAACATCTTAATTTGTTATCGGAATTTTACAAATTTTATATCCTGATTTCTTATAATATTTTAGTTTTAGTTTCATGCGTTAATAAATTACATAAACTTTCTTCGTCTTTTATAAATTATAAATATATAAATTTAATTTAGTTGTCTATGGTTATTCATTGAATTTTGGTCTTTTATTTATTATTTGAAAATTTTTTACGTTCTCGTGACAGATTATTTTGTTAATTAAAAAGACCTCGTATTACTGCGTATTATGTATTTAATTTCAATTTTTTATGTTCTAATTTCGGAAATGTTAGATTGTCGGAGTTTTGTATGATTTAACGAAGACAGAGTATCGTTTTCATTGATTAATTTATATGATTGATGTATGTCGAATGTGTTTTTATGGCCTTAAACAGACCTTATATGTCAGTGCTGGGAATATTGGGTTTTATTTTTCTCTATTATTTTTTTATATTGTTTTATCTTTTTTTCGGACCGGCATATAAAAATTGAAACGATTAAAAAAGTTGATTAGGGAAGAGGGTTTCCCTTCATCGGAAAATAAAAAGGAAAGAAAGAGGTTTTGAAAATGAAAGAAAAGACAAACGTACAACATGTGAAAAAAATTGTTCTTATAGCTCTATTCGCGGCTATTACCTGTGTGTTTACAATGATACATATATTTCCGTCTCCTAATGGGTATGTTCATATAGGTGATTGCTTTGTTTTGCTTTCAGGTTTTTTGTTGGGCCCGATAGCCGGAGGTGTTGCGGGAGGAGTCGGTTCCGCTTTGGCGGATCTTATAGGAGGCTATCCGATATATATTATCCCAACTCTTATTATTAAGTTTTTTATGGCGTTTTCAGCCGCTTATATTGTGAAATGTTTTTCTAAAATGAATCTTACTTTCATCGGAAAGCTTTTAGGCGGGATTGTCGCCGAAGTAGTTATGGTTTTGGGGTATTACATTTTTGACGCTCTTATTTATAGCGGTTTTATAGGCGCTTTCGCTACCGTTCCGGGGAATCTTTTCCAGGGAGGAATCGGAATTGTTTTTGCTATAATTATAAGCGAGCTTTTAAGAACATCAAAAATGGATAAAAAACTTTTTTAGGAGATGATATAAATGGAGCTTGAAACAATAAAAAACGAGGCGAGAGCTGTATTCTCGGAGTTTATAGATAAATCCGGCATAAAAAAAGGGAAGATACTTGTCGTGGGATGTTCTACGAGCGAGGTTTTGGGACATAATCCAGGAACTTTTTCATCGGAAGAGGTTGCCGTGGCAATATATTCGGCGGTAAAACCGTTGCTTGATGAGAAGGGTATTTGGCTCGCGGCTCAGTGTTGCGAACATCTTAATAGAGCGATAGTTGTCGAGCGGGCCGCGGTTTCAGACGCCGAACCTGTTTGCGTTATTCCTCAGGTAAAAGCCGGGGGGAGTTTTGCTACGGTCTGTTATCGGAGTTTTTCAGAGCCTATTGTTATAGAGGAGATAAAAGCGGATTGCGGCATAGATATAGGGTGCACTCTGATCGGTATGCATCTTAAAAAAGTCGCCGTACCATTGCGGCTTGAAAATCATTATATCGGAAAAGCGCTTATTACATCCGCGTTTACACGTCCAAAATATATAGGCGGATCTAGGGCTGTTTATAAACAATAAAGTTTTGTGAGGTTTATTTATTTTTATTTCTTTTATAAATCTTTTTCATGTAAGAGTCTATAAAAGATAAAAAATATTGTTCAAATATATAACTGAAAAAATATGTTTTGTTATCGGAGGACTTTTACGGTCCTCCGGTTTCAGCAGCTACGGGATTTAGCGTGTTTTTGAAAGAGCATGCCGCGAAATTTAAGGAAAATGATTTAAAAATATATTGGGAAATCTAATGAAAAATATGATTTAAGAAGAATGACATAATGAGGTTCGCGTTTATAATTATGTGAGATTTTGACAGCGAGGCAGACCCGCCGCTGATAACATTGACACCGTTCGAAAAGTTCCGAATAGCCGTGGAAAAGCTCACCTTACGGCTTGGAAAATAAAAAAAGGAGTCAATGGAAATGAAAGAAACACTATTTGAACGCATGGGCGGCACTTACCGCAAAGAGGGCGATTATCTCCTGCCGAATGTTGCCGCGCCCGAGCAGCCCACCTTTGGACCTTTCGGTCGGCGGCACTACGCCTATATCCGAAAGCACGATAAAGCGCTTTTCAGCAGTCTGTGGCTTTCGGGCGAGCTAAACGCCTACATAGAAAACATCGACCGAAAAGCCGATGAAATGTTTTCTCAGCTTGTATGCGACATAGCGAAAAACGAAAATGTCACCGAGCGCCTAAAAGCCACCGACCAAATGGAATGGGTGCGCCGAATGAACAGTATTCGCCGCCGCGCAGAGGAGATAGTCAATCAGGAACTGATTTTGAGATAGAGATAGGTTTTGCCATTAGAATACTGAATAACGAGGAGTGAATGTATGACAAAAATCATTAAAAATGCAATTCAATGTAAATATTGCGGTGAAATCATTGAATCAACGAGCGCACATGACTTTATAACCTGCAAATGCGGCAAGGTTTTTGTTGACGGTGGGCACGAATATCTGCGAAGAGGCTATACAAACTCAGCCAAAGATGATTTCATAGACCTGAGCGAAACTATTGAAGTCGAAAATTAATAAATTTAGCGGAGCTTCGGCTCCGCTTTTCTTGTGTTGATTATCAATCGGCGAAACGCAGCGGCGAATTATCAAACATTTCGCCGTTTTGTATTGACATTTAGCCGAAATATGGGTATAATATAATCGAACAACTGTAAGGAGAGTTTTACTATGGCGAATGTAATTTCTGTAAAAGAAGCAGCAATGCGTTGGGAATTAGCCGAAAGAACAGTTCGCGGACTTTGTATTGGTGGGAAAATCCCCGGTGCTATCAAAAACGGACGCAGCTGGCTTATCCCTGCCGGTGCCGAAAAGCCGGTTGACAACAGAATTAAAACAGGAGCGTATGTTCGGGCAAAAAGCCGTCCGAAACACTTGCCCCTGCCCGTCGGTGTGTCTGATTATCGCTTAGCTTCAACTGAATATTACTATATCGACAAGACCATGATGCTCAAAGATTTCATTGATGAGCGCCCGATGGTTACTCTTTTTACGCGCCCACGCCGTTTTGGTAAAACTCTCAATATGGATATGCTCCGCACTTTCTTTGAAAAAACAAACGAGGATACTTCAAAGTATTTCAAGGATAAAAAAATTTGGAAGCAAGGCGAATATTATCGCTCTTTTCAAGGCAAGTACCCCGTGATTTTTATTACATTAAAAGATGTAAAACACAATTCTTGGGATAACACTTTCGCCAATATCGGCTCGATTATTTCCAGCGAATACTGCCGGCATTCAGACCTTTCTAAAAGTCCAAGGTTAGATAAAAAGCAAAAAGATTTTTACGATAAAATGGTGTCCGAAAAGTTTTCGGCTGTTGACCTTGAGCGGTCGCTGCTGTATCTGTCTGAAATGTTGAAAAAACATTACGGTGAGGGTGCTGTTATCATCATTGATGAGTATGACACTCCGATTCAAAGCGGGCATACAAACGGTTTCTACGACGATGTTATCGCGTTTATGCGTAATCTTCTGTCCGGCTGTTTCAAGGATAATAAAAGTCTGGCATTTGGTTTTCTCACAGGTATTCTCCGCGTTGCCAAAGAAAGCATTTTCAGTGGGCTGAATAACCTTACAATCAATTCGGTTCTCGATAATAAATACAGCGAATATTTCGGATTTACTGCAAACGAAGTAAAAGAAATGGCGGCGTACTACAGTGCTCCGGATAAGTTTGACGAGGTTTGCGAATGGTATGACGGCTATCGCTTCGGCAAGACGGATATTTTTAACCCGTGGTCGGTTATTAACTATTTCAGCAATGACTGTGAGCCGAGAGCATTTTGGCTTTCCACCGGAAGTAACGACATCATCGGTGAGATTATTAAAGAAGCGGACAACGAAATCTACGAACGCCTCTCTTCTCTTGTCAACGGCGGCTCGTTTACAACTTACATTGATACAAGCGTGATTTATCCGCAAATTAAAAACAATCCGTCATCCATTTACAGTTTCTTGCTGATGGCAGGATATTTGAAAGTTGTTAAATCGAGCGTTTCTATAAGCGGAGATTTTATGTGCGAGGTCGCTTTGCCGAATAAAGAAATCTCACTTGTTTATCGCAAAGAAATCCTTCAAAAGTTGGAAAAACTCATTCCGCAAGCCACGGCTATTGCCGTTGAGGAAGCAATATTCTCCGGCAACGGTGAAAAGTTGCGAGATATCATCAGCAATTTTCTTATTCAGTCGGTTAGCGCTTTTGATGCTGCAGGCGAAAACTTCTATCACGGCTTTATGCTCGGTGTTTGTGCATTGTTTGGCAATTCGTATGTAACCTCTAACCGCGAATCCGGTGACGGCAGATACGATATTGCACTTTCTCCGAAAGTCAATAATCTTCCCGGTATTATCATCGAACTGAAAGCCGAGAAAAACTGCAATGAGAACGAATTACAAGAGCTTGCCAAAACAGCACTAAAACAAATTAACGATAAAAAATACGACACCGAGTTGAAATCAAAAGGTGTAAAAATGATCTATAAATACGGCGTCGCTTTCAGCGGAAAACATGTTGCCGTTGAAGCGGAATGATGAAACAATCATTAAAGTGTCCGTTTTTTGGGACAGCATATCTGCTATAATTTGCATAGGCGAGGCCTAAATTGCCAAAGTGAAGTTCGGATTTTTAGGATAAAAAATAAGGAAAACCCTAAGCTCACTTTGACAAAAGAGTAGAGTGTGGTATATATAGATATTTCAAGATTTTCAGAGCCTAAGGAAGCTACCGCCGATAAAGTCGGCTTGACCTTGACGAGTTGCTGATGAAAATATTGCAATGCCTGCTTAAAAGGTTTTAATGGTATATTTACCATAATTTCACTTTATTATTCAAGCAAGTACAAGTAGATAAATCGCCTCTGCAAGGAAATATGTAATGGTAGACAACCGCACCAACAACGCCAAAGCGATTATTTCCTCGCTCCGTTCTACCGTGGGAGAAAACATCCGCGTGTTCCGTCGCATTCCCGTGCGCATTATGGGTGCTTTCACCGAACCTGTGCAGCCGTATATGATAGAGCCTAAAATCACCGAGCTTTTGCTTGAAAACGAAAAGCGCAAGGAAACAATGAACCCGATTGAACGTATTGCCCGTTTTCATTTGGAGTTCGAGGGTATTCACCCGTTTATCGACGGCAACGGCAGAACGGGACGGCTGATTCTTAACCTTGACCTTATCCGAAACGGCTATCCGCCGATAAATATAAAATTTGCCGATCGCAAAAGGTACTATGATGCGTTCGACGAATACTATAAAAACGGCGGCGCAGCCGCAATGACCGACCTTGTTGCCGGATATGTAAACGAGCGGCTTGATGATTATCTTAGAGTGTTGGAGGACGTTGCGGAAAATGGCAGATAAAACTTCGCTCAGATTTTTTGAGAATATTCCGGTTCGCGCCGTTTGGGACGAAGAAAGCGCAAAGTGGTGGTTTTGCGCTATGGACATCGCCGAAGCGCTGACGAAATCGAAAAATCCGAGAAAATATTGGAAATAACGTCTCGAAAACTTTAAAGTCCAATTTAGCAAAGCAAATTATGTTTAAAACTCATTGGAGGAAATTATGGCTAAGAAAAAAGCAGAGGAAAAGATAAATATAGATTCGATACTTTTCAAGTGTCGCGATATATTGCGCGCAGCGAGAAATTCAGGATCGTTCTTTGAGAAGCGCGATATGATGCTGACTCTCGTATTTTTACGCTTTATCGGAGAAAAATTTGAAGACGGCGTAGCAAAGCTGCGCGAGGATTTAATTGCGCAGGGGCTTGATCCCGACGACGAAGAGATTTTTGCGGCATTCTTTGACGATGCTACATTTACGGACGGCACATACAATCTGCCGATTGAAGCACGCTGGTCAACTATTATAAACACACCGGCGCCGCAGTTAAATGTTGCTCTTGATACAGCGCTGCACAGCATTGCCACAAGCAGCAATCAGCTTCGCGGCTGCTTTGTTGAGGGTACATTTACCACCCGTAATTTGGCGGCGAATGATATAAAAAAGATTGTCGATGAAGTAAATAAAATCAGTCATAAGGCATTTGGCGAAGAAAAAGACCTTATCGGCCGTGTTTATGAATACTTCCTTAAGGAATTCGCGGTTAACGCTACCAAAGAAGAAGGCGAATTTTATACACCGCATGACATAGTTCAGCTTATCGCAACCATGATTGAACCGTTTGACGGAACATTGTATGAAATAATCCTACCGAGTTTGATACAAGAAGCAGGAAAAATTAAAAAGTGTGCCCTTGCGGTGTAAAATCTGCTCTTGGGGTGTGTTGACAGACCGGGGTATCCCGGCTATTTTTATATTGCCGTTAAAACAGGAGGAATAACATTATCTTTTGGAAATGTAGATGCACCCTACCTGGCACGAATCGCTGAAGAGGTAAATCCAACAACAAAATGGATTATTTATTATTACAGTCCAAAAGATAAAAATAGACTCAAAGATGTTTTTGGAATTCTCGGCATTTCCAGAAAGTTTGAAACCTATTTTCTTCCCAGTGGAATGTTTTGGGATGATTAATCAATTGTGAAAAAACACCTCACAGCTGGAGGACAATGCTTCAGTTGCGAGGTGTTTTTGCGTAGGTGCTTATGCCCTTATCTCCATGCCGTTGCGGAAAGTGAACCGCACATCATCCTTGCTGTAGACAGTCACGAAATCTACCAGACCGCACCAAAGAGCGGGATCGAATTTCTCCATCAGATCAGCCTGTGCCAGCGTATCCATGAAGGCTTCAATCGTTGCCCTTCTGGATTTCTTATCGGCAATGGCGGAATCAATTTCCTCCAGCTGTGCTTTTGCGCTGTCAAACCGAGCAGTCAATCCATCGTAGCGCTTTTGGTATTCCGTCTGGTCGAGTGCCACATGAGCGTTTTCGCAGATGCACTTCTGAATAAGGTCTGAGGTGACCATGATCTCGCTCTGGAGTTCTTCGGTTTCTGCTTCCAGTGCAGAAGTGTCAAAGGCGATATCCAATGAAGCTCTCAAAGGCGCAAGCACTGCATCCTTATTGCTGATCAGCTTATTTACTGCTGAGACGAACATGGTCTTGATCTCGTCTTCTGTCAAGTGCGGCGTGGAGCATTTTTCCTCGCCGTCATACTTGTGGTTGCATTGCCAGATCACCCTGCGGTACTTGCTGTTGGAATGCCAGACCTTAGATCCATACCATTCGCCGCATTGTCCGCATTTAATTTTGCCGGAAAAAAGGTGGACACCGCTGTGCCTGCCACGACTGTTTTTCCGGCGCTCCAATTCCTGCTGTACCAGTTCAAAGATCTCCGGCTGAATGATGGCTTCATGGTTTCCCTCCACATAATACTGCGGAATTTCGCCTTCGTTGACCTTTTTCTTCTTTGTAAGAAAGTCGACCGTGTAGCTTTTCTGCAGGAGCGCATCGCCTTTATACTTTTCGTTGGTCAAGATGCTCCGAACTGCTCCGGCATTCCACTTGTCTTTGCCGCCTGGAGACTTGAT
>CAJFPG010000085.1 GCA_904398665.1 Candidatus Geddesella stercoravicola
AGCGGTCATAAAATCATCTAACAGCTGCCCTGAAAAATATTCGGAATATTTGTTTTTTACTTCTTCATATTCGAGATTTGTTTTATAGCACTGTAGATTCGAATCTGACATCACCGGTTCCGATTTGTCAACTTCAAAATTTTCAAAATCTTCTTTCAATTCATCAGATGAATAGTTACATGAATATCTGATTAAAACATCAACCGCATTTTCAAAAAGAGATTTTACTTCTTCCTCAAAGACGGATTTCGAACGGGAAAATTTATCAAACATTCCCAAATAATCTCTTTTGTCAGGCTCATTTATTTCGCTCTCGTCTTTCTCTATCACTCCATCTCCTGTAAAGAGAGCGTCCTCAATAAACAATATGCCGTTTTCTTTCAAAGTCGTCACAAAAATATTGGAAGAAGAGTATCTGGAATTTATACCGTTCGAATATGAATCCACCAAGATATAATATTTATCGTCTTCCGTATTATATAGCTCGATGCTGTTTAAATCGTATATCGGAGCCATTCCCGAAAACTCGCCCTTTACATAAAGTTCCCCGTCTTTCTCGTAAAAACAAGAAAGAAATGAAGATTTCGCGCGCTCCTCATCTGTCCCGGTATTACAATATTCAAGCTTTTTAGCGTAGATTTCCTCCGGAGTTATATCGGTAATAATTTTATACGATTCTCCGGCAAAGGTGTCGTCGGAATACATATACACGACAGGATCGCCGTTCTCATCCTTCTCAATATCGTAAAAAGCGGAACCCGCGAATAATTGCCACGCCTCAAGAGAGGGCCGAAAAAGCTCGGCGACATTCTCGTCGGTAACCTCCGTGACTTTTTGCTCCCCGCAAGCAGTTAAAGTAAATAAAAATATTACAATGAATAAAAATGATATAATTTTTTTCATATTAAAACTCCCTTTTACTTATTTTAAAAATGATTTATCGTACAATACTTTTATTATTCAAAATCTGTGTAATCTGACATTGGATACGCCACCTCAGTATCCAATAGTCTATACCCGTCGGAATTTATCTCCAAAGAAAAAGTGGCTTCTTCCTGAGAAGGCTCAGTCGCAGTTCCGTGATAAAAAGCATAAATAACGTCGTAATTATATATATTTCCATCTTGACTTTTTAACGTCGCGACAACGTCATCTACAACAGATCCCGACGCTCCTCCGCTGAAAAACACACAAAAAGTACCGTCGTAATCATAGAAATAAGAAGTCATAAAATCATCCAGCAGCTGTCCCGTAAAATATTCCGAATATTTATCCAACGCCTGCTGATAGGTATAATTAGTTTTATAATATGGTACGTTTGTATCGGAATACACAAACTGATCTTCATATACCTCTAAATCCTCAATATCGGTTTTAGCAGCCTCCGCGACCCCAGCGTAATAATATCTAAACAGCATATTCGTGGTCTCTTCGTAAAAATCCGAAACTTCATTCTCCGAAGGAACAGAAACCTCGCCGCAGGAGACAAGGAAGACAAAAGAAAAGATTATTAAAATTAACAACGTCAAAATTTTTTTCATAACTATTTTCCTTCTTTTCAAAAATATAAAGTTTTCTATTATAATTCACATTAAGCCCTCTAAACTATTCCGCCTGATAATCAACGGGATAACAAACATCAGTATCGGAAAGGCTATATCCGTCAGACGTTTTTTGCAGAGAAAAAGTTCCCTCCCCCTGAACTATATCTACAAAATCGTTACCGTTGTCATCTGTACCATAGTACAAAAAAGAAAAGGTAACTTCATAATTATATATGTCTCCGTCTTGCGAAACCAAAGTCACGACCGCGTCGTCTACTTGGAAACCTGACGCTCCGCCATAAGCTTTAACGCATAAAGTACCGTCATCGTTATAAAAATATACCGACATAAAATCATCGAGCAGTTGTCCGGCAAAATACTCCGAATATTTATCCACAGCCTGTTCGTATGTGTAATTGGTCTTGTAATAAACCATCCACTCTCCAAATTCTACAGTTTGATCCTCATATATTTCCAAATCTTCAATATCGTTTTCAGCCACCCAGTAAGGCTCCCCGACAAAATAATCAACCAGTACATTAGTGCTGTTTTCAAAAATATCAGCGGCTTCTTCATTACTCGGGGCTGGTGAAGAACCGCAAGACACCAAAAAGGCAAAAAATAACATTGTCACAAGAAAAATCGCAGCAATTTTTTTCATGATTTTTTCTCCTTAATAAAAAAATAATTATTATAGTATAATTATATTCATAAAAAATTCATTTATGACAAAATACGACAAAAAAAATTAAATATTTTTTTAAAAATTTTCTTAAAATAGGACACAATATTGCCTGGTTACAAAATATAATTGCGTCGCAGCTGCAAAAGGCGAACAAAAATAAAAAGCAAATTCGCCAATAATCAAAAAAATGAAAAAAATGAAAGGACTGCGATTATGAACAAATTTATTTTCGGCGCGAAATCAACAACGCCCGCCAATGCCCGGCTTACAAACGGATATACGCTCTATGACTGGGCAATGAGACAAAATTGCTTTCCCGCATTCTGGGCGAGAAATATCTCGGGAGAAAATAAAATCACAAAAGAGGAAATTAAATTTCTACAAGAAAAAGATTGCAAAATAGTTCCTATCTTTAATGATTTTACAGAAGAGGATATTGTAAAGACTAATGGAGCAAACGATGCGTTCAAAGCAATAGACAATATAAAAGATCTTGGAATTCCAGAAAAAAATAATATAGCTGTTATTGTAGAAATCAAAGATGATTGGAGCGTTAATCATAATTGGATGATAAGCTTTGCAGAAACCCTGATAAATAACGGCTATATGCCCGGTTTTCTCGGGAATACCGATTCCTCTTTAAATTTTAACTTTGATAGACAATGCAGTCACTACGTGAATGCTGGACTAAATGCAATATACTGTGCAAGCAAACCTGAAATTTTAGGAGAAATAGGATCTTGGAAACCATACGCTCCATCTTCTCTTTCACCGGAAGATATTTCATTATGGCAAAATAAAAAACTTAATTTAAACGGCGTCGAATATTATACCGTTTTTGCAAAAGATGAGTCTATATTGAATTATATGTGGTAAAATAGAAGAAAGGATAAAAAAATGAATACAACAGAATATAAAAATATTATACAGTGGACAATAAAACACATTCCAGAGGAATCTAAAGATGATTCTATAACAGTAGTAAATGAAATATTAAAAAATTGTGGGATACCGCTTCCTAAAAAAGATTGTTCCGGTATTTTAAACACACTTATAATAAATGATTATATGGGATGGGAAGAATGCACAAGCAGCGACGCACAAATAATAGCAAATGGAGGGACTCCCACAATCGGAGTTAGCAATAATAACATTGTTATTATAGAACCTCAAAATGAAATATTGTTGAGCAGAACTATTTCTGAAAAACAAAACTCCTCTATTGTACGTCCGATATCCCAGCTTTCAAATTCAGAACTTATTGATATGACTTTCTTTTCCTACACTCTTATGGCTACTGGCGGAGGCTCATCAACTAATATTCCAATTCCCGAACGTATTGCGCAAAACGGATATACTAATTCTGACTATAAAGATCCGGCATGGGATGCTTCTCTTTGGAGTCCGTACGAACGTTTAGCAGTATCAGGATGTGCTGTTGCCTGTACTTCTATGGCTTTATCATGCATAGGTATTAACAGAACTCCCTCACAAATAATAGCCGCACAGGGAGGAAGCGTTGTTATGAACTGGGGGAAACATCATAGATATATAGAATATAATAGAATAAATATAGATAACGCTGTAATGAGCTACAAAACAAATCCGCGCTCATTTGCTCCCCCTATTGTTAACGTCAAATCAAAAAGCAATGGAGGCAGTCATTATATAGTCGTTTGCGATTATTATTTAAAAAATGGACTTGTCTATTTCAGGGCAATAGATCCAGCAGGTCCGGGACGAGAATATGATTTTTGGAACATGGACGATACTTTTGATCAAGCAATTCAATATGACAACAGAACTAACTGCTAAACACACAAAAATATACGCCGAATTCGGCGTATATTTTTGTGTGTTTAAATCAAATTATTTTTCCGTTAAATTATACATTGTATTCAAGCTATTTACATAAAATTTATTCGTATCATCTATATAAAATCTTTTGTTTTCGTCATTTATTTTTTCTTTTTTTATCCCTTCATCAACACCCTCTATATACAAAATACCATTATTTAGAGTAGTTATAAACACCTTTGACTCTATATATACGATATCTCCCTCATCATGATTTTCATCTGTAACAGGATAAATACCATAAGTATCAACAGTAACATAATATCTATCTTCCTCTGTTTTATACAAATCAATACTGTTTAAATCATATTGAGTAACGCTAGTACCATATGCTGCAAAAGCAAGATATAAATCTCCATCTTGTTCTAAATACAAATCTTCATCGAAACCCAATTCGGTATCATAAACATATAAATCAAGTCTATTTTTAACTTCCTGTACGGTTATATCTTCTACGACTTTAAACAAGTTTCTAATACCATCACCAGCAATAAAATTATCATACTCAATAGCATTTCCATCTTCACCCTTTTCAAACTCCAAAACACCTGAACCATTATAACAAACATAGGCTTCAAGTGACGGTTTAAAAAGATCTGAAACATTTTCGTCAGTTACCTCGGAAGGAGTACAAGCCGAAAACATAGCAAAAGAAAAAACAGCAACCAGCAAGAAGGAAATTATCTTTTTCATAATCATTCTCCTAAACAATATATTTATAATCTTAGTTTGAAATTTATTTATAATCTTAAATGTTTAAATATTTAATTAACAAATATAGCTCTAATTATATTATATTCAAAAATTTGCCATTTTATTCCTATATTTTTGTTTATTTTTTACACAATAAATTCGACAAATTAAATTTAGATAGTTATTTATCAAACTATTTTGTTTTTAAACTTTACCAAACTTAATAGAATCACAAGATTTTCAGAGAAAAAAGTATTTAACCATTTCATGAGATAATGCAAAACCATGTAACGTCGTAACGCTATACATTCTCTAAATTTGACAATATTTTGTTGATATATAATTAAATAATAAAAAGATAAAACAGTTAAAATCATCATATTTTTGATAAATCAATCTGTCTGAGTCTTTTTGGAAAAAATATTTTTTTCAATATTGATCCTCTTTAATCTCAATTTTAATCTCAATAAAAAAAAACGCTAAAAATAGAACAAAAATTAAAATACAATATATATTTCTTAACTATAACTATTTTTTATTAATATAAACTTATCTAAAAAAAACAATATGTCGAATACTGTCGAACATTGTCATATCTTTCACAAAAAGAATTTAATGATTTTAAAGTATATAAAACTAATTCCGAAAATAATTATTTAATTATTTTCACCTTATTATTATTTCGCATCGCGATTCCTCATCGTCCCTTATCAGCGTTCCTATTTCAGGAGCTATTATTCTTCCGGAACGTGGGTTTTTTACGCTGTCTATTGGTGTCAAAATCTCAGCCGTAACATCAGATTTTTCAAAGCTTAAATCCGTATTTTCCATTTCGCAGTTTATAAGTTTCAATTTTTCACAATAACAAAGAGGCTGAGTGCCTATAATCTTACAATTATCAAAAACAAGATTATCGGAATACCACCCCAAATATTCCCCTTTTACGACGCTGTCTCTGACGACAACGTTTTTCGCGTGCCAAAAAGCGTCCTTTGTGTCAAATATACAATTTTCAAGCACCGCGTTTTCTATATATTGAAAAGAATATTTTCCCTTAAAATCTACATTCTTCAAAGTAATATCACGGGAACGAAGCAGAAAATACTCGCTCTCTGCCCGACAATTGCTCATCAATATTTTTTTTGAAAACCATCCAAACTCAGGAGATGATATATCGCAGTCCTCAATAGTAACATTTTCGCATTCGCGAACGGCTTTTATTCCGTGAAGAGAAGTATTCGCGATAATCACATTATCAGAATACCAAAGAGCGGCGCGACAGTTTGCGGTCATTTCGGAATTTGATATTTTAAGAGAATGATTATGCCAAAAGGGATATCTAAGATCACAAAAACAGTGATCGGCGATTATATTCGAAGACTCTTTGAGAGCGCTCTCACCATCGGCTTTGCCGTGAAAACCACAGTTGACAAGCTTCAGATCTTTACTTTCATAAAGAGCCCTTTCCTCGTCAAAAACCTTGTTTTCAATAATATTCATGGCAAATTTCCTCTCCGCAAATAAATCATCATTCTCTTTATATTTTAATTATAACAAAACAATTCGATATAGTCAATACAAAATCGGTCAAAAACAATACAAAATCGATATAAAATCTATAAAATCAAAGTTCATAAAAAAATTGATGATCAGATAAAAATATATAAATAACCGATATTACTACTATTGACTATATTAAATATTAAACCTTGAAAACTATAATAAAAAGACAAACAAACTTTTGAAAACATTTTGTAACTTCAAAATCAAAGAGAATATAAATTTATTTCTTATCATTATGTAAATTTTGTCACTTAAAATTAAAAAACATATACTATAATTTGAATTAATAAAAATATGAAAAAAACAAGAGAAGAAAAATAAAATCAAATATGAAAAATACCGGCAATTTTTTCTTAATTTTCTCAAAAAAGGGAGAAACTATGCTATTGTCTTTATTTCTCACATTCCTCAAAATAGGTCTGTTTACTTTCGGCGGAGGATACGCTATGATAGCGCAGATAAAAGAAACCGTCGTTCAAAATAAAAAATGGATGACAGATCAAGAGCTTCTTGAAGTAATCGCAATAGCGGAATCAACTCCCGGGCCTATCGCGATAAATCTCGCGACATATGTGGGATATAAAAAAAGAGGAATTCTCGGGAGCGCGCTCGCGACCATCGGAGTCGTTATTCCGTCATTAATTATAATATTTATTATATCTCTCTTTCTCGATGAATTTATGACAAACAAATACGTCGCTTACGCCTTCACGGGGATAAAATGCGCCGTCGCTTTTCTCATACTAAAAGCGGGAGCGGAAATGTTTAAACAGATGAAAAAAAACGCGGTATCGATACTCATATTTTCCGCGGTATTTATCGCTATGATATTATTTGACGTTTTTTCGGTGTCTTTCAGTTCCGTTATCTTTATTCTTATCGGGGGAGTTATCGGAATTATCCTGTGCGGAATTTCCAAAACCGAATCTAAAAATAACAAGGAGGATAAAAATTGATTTATCTTATCTTGTTTCTTGAATTCTTCAAAATCGGTCTCTTTTGTTTTGGCGGAGCGTTTGGAATGATACCGCTTATAGAAGAAACCGTTCTTAAATACGATTGGCTGACAGAATCGGAATTTTACGACTTTATCGGAGTATGCGAATCAACTCCGGGTCCGATAGCCGTAAACATGGCGACGTATGTAGGTTCCTTACAGGGAGGAATTTTAGGAAGCATCGTCGCCACTCTCGGAGTAGTTCTCCCCTCCTTTATTATAATATTACTGATAGCGTCATTGTTTAAAAATCTTACCGAAAATAGAATTTTTAAAGGATTTATGACAGGGGTTCAACCCGTTATTATCGGGCTTATACTTTCAACAGGGATAATTTTACTGGCGAAAACTCTCGGATATTCTGAAACTTTCAAATTTAATATAGACTATTCCGTTCTGATTATTTTGACTCTTCTCGTCGGAATTTACTTCTTTTCAAAGAAAATTATCAGAAAAAAAATTTCGGCGGTTTGCTTAATTCTTATTTCGGCAGGTCTGGGAATCGCGGTATGTTCTTTTGAAGAATTTGCCATAATGTGATTTTATCACGGAAATTATATATTTTTTTTACTATAATAAAATTGACAAAATAAGGTTGACTGATTCAACATATTTTTGATTATAATAAAATGTAAAGGAGAATTGCCATGACAGACAAAGTCGCGAAACTTATAAACGAACAGATAAACAAAGAATTTTACTCCGCCTATCTTTATCTCGAATTCTCAAACTATTACGCCGACGCGGGACTTGACGGATTTGAAAACTGGTACAAAATTCAGGCACAGGAAGAAAGAGACCATGCTCTTCTCTTCTATCAATATTTGCATAATAATGACATAAAAGTCACTTTTGAGGCGATTGACAAACCCGATTGCGACCTAAAAAACAACATGGATCCGTTGAAGGCGGGACTTAAACACGAACAGTACGTAACAAGTCTCATTAATAACATTTACGCCGAGGCGTTTAAAGATCAGGATTTCCGCACAATGCAACTGCTTGATTGGTTTGTGAAGGAACAGGGAGAAGAAGAGAAAAACGCTTCCGATATGATAACAAAAATGGAGCTCTACGGAACCGACGCGAAAGGTCTTTATATGTTAAACAACGAACTTAAAGCCAGAACCTACGCCGCGCCTTCCTTAACTCTTTAATTCAGAGGTGAAAAATATGTCTGTAATGATTCTTAATAAAGATAATTTTGAAGAAGAAGTTATGAAAAGCGAAAAACCCGTTCTTGTTGATTTCTGGGCAAGCTGGTGTGGACCATGCAAAATGGTCTCACCGATAGTGGACGAAATCGCCGACGAACATCCTGAAATAAAAGTTGGGAAAGTAAACGTGGACGAGGAACCGGAATTAGCGTCTGCTTTTCAAGTAATGAGTATTCCGTCTCTTTTTGTCATCAAAGACGGAAAAATAGCGAATCAGACGGTTGGAGCAAAACCAAAGCAACAAATTCTTGATATGCTAAAATAAACGTTAAAAGAAATCCTGATTTCTCAGATAAAAAATAAGACATTAAGTAAAAACAGGCGGTTGCACGCCTGTTTTTACTTAACGACAATAATATTTTATTTATTAAAAATCAGTATTAATTTATCGCTAATTTTCAATAATAGAATATTTACAATAACGACGATAAATATATAATCACCATATATAAGAATAACTAACTCTATTAATATAATTTTTATCGATAGAAAAACACTATTATAAAATGACGACAGGTTAAACTCTTAAAACCTCTAAACCTTTATAACGCGAGAAACTCATAAACATCCATAATAAAAAATATAAAATCTATTGCCTATTTCATTAGTCATATAATAATCAAATATAATTTTTCCTAAAATAAAAAAATAAACTCTCTGAAAGACAAACAAAAAAAATTACCTCAAAACTGAATTTATAAAAAATAACAACTGAAAAGTAAGAATTTAATTTGATAAAAACATTAATCTATTTTTTGTCCGAAAGTTTATTATTCATAAAAAACAAATTCTTATTAACAAAAACAAAATCGGAATTAATCAAAATATATCCAATTAATAGATATTTTTCGACTGTTTTTAAAAGTATATTTTTTATTTTTCAAATTTAAACAATATTTTTATAACGTGTTTAAATAATTATTTTCAAAAAAAAAATTATTAATTATTTAAAGTATCCTATCCGTATCTATTAAAGAAAAAATTATTAAAATAAACACGAAGAATTTCGTTTAACACTTCCGGCGTTAATCTCTATCTCAATATATTATTAAAAAACATATCACCTTACCGATTTCTTTCAGCCGATATTCTTTATATCCCGAGGCCTCGTTTGCCCGTGAATAATGAAAGAAAAAATCAAGAACTCTTTGACTTTCTTTACAAACCACAGAATAAACGACAGCAAAAACATTTCTTATTCGCAAAAAAATTATAATATATTCTTTAATATTTAAATTAAATTCTGATACGATCAAGTCGCCATTTTTTTCCAACATCTTTAATAAAAATATATTATAAAAATCGTGAATATTTCTTTTTCACATAACCAAAGAATTAATCTTTCCATATTTAATATTTTGTCAGAAATATTTGTTTTTTATATCTATAATTTTCTTCTTCGAAATTGTTTGTCAATTTCCTCTTTTATTTAACACTCAGCCATTGATATATAAAGAAAAAAACACCTTTTGATAATTAATATTATATAACAAATATCAGAAAAAAGTCATTACTCTTTTCGCTATATACTCAAAATTTCTCATTCGCTCATTTCGCTGAGTTTTTTCATATCTGTTATTTCCACAATACCACGTGACAAAGAAACGACTTTTTCTCCCTGAAAATATTTAAGCATTCGAGTAACGACTTCTCTCGCCGTCCCCAAATGAGAAGCGATTTTCTCGTGGGTAATTTCCAATCTCTCGGTTCCCTCAATAGAGCTTTCTTCTTTAAGAAATAAAGCTAGGCGTTTATCAAAACTCTTCCACATTATCTGTTCTATCAACCAAACTACATCCGTAAAACGAGTACCGATTATATCATTAGTATAATTCGCTATAACCGCCGAATTTTCCATCAAAGACTTATATATATCAACGGGAATAAACCAAGCCTCCGTATCTTTTTCCGCCGTTACGGTTATATCAAACTGTATATTCTTCATCATACATGAAGCGGAAAAAAGACACATGTCTCTCGAAAATAAACGAAAAATAGTAATCTCCCTTCCCTCTTCCGACAAAATATACGCTCTCAGTTGTCCGGAAATTATCAATAAAAGCCCCAAACAATCGTCATTCCCGTTATGAACAATAGTCCCTTTTTTTATTCTTTTTAATGACACGGAATTGATAAGACAATCTTTTTCCTCTGGCGTTAATTTATTAAAAACAGGGAAATATTCCTCAAAACTCATATAAAACCTCCCATCGTCCGTCCCAAAAGACTTCTATTATATTCAGAATATCACAATTTTTGACATATGTCAATAAAGATATTGACATATGTCAAAAAAAACATTATAATAAAAAACAAATACAGGAGGAATAAACATGTCAAGACCTCTCAAACTAAGAAAAGTATGTATGCTTCCGAAATCTTCCGTATTTTCGCCTGTCGGACAAAAGAGAAAAAAGAATCCTATATTTCTTACTATCGACGAATACGAAGTTATTCGTTTGTTGGATAAAGAGGGATTTTCGCAAGAGCAGTGCGGCGAATATATGGAAATAGCGAGAACTACCGTACAGCAAATATATGCCTCGGCAAGAAAAAAAATCGCCGAGGCTTTGGTCGAGGGGTTTCCTATAAGAATAGAAGGAGGTAATTATCTCCTTTGTGACAGCAAAGAAAAAACTTGCGGATGCAACGGATGTAAAAAGCAAAAAAAATATCGACAATGAGAAAGCTAAAAAATTCTTATAAAAACATTTATTATAAACTCGAAATTATTAATAATTGCTATTAGAAATTAAAATTATTATAAAAAATTTAAAAGGAGAAATAATTATGAAAATAGCCGTAACTTACGAAAACGGAAACATCTTTCAACATTTCGGACATACCAAACAGTTTAAAATCTATGAAACGGATAATAAAAAAATAATAAACAGTGAAATAATAGGAACCGATGGCCACGGGCATGGAGCTCTCGCCGGATTTTTATCATCAAAAAAAGTAGATATTTTAATCTGCGGAGGAATCGGAGAAGGGGCGAAAACCGCTTTAAGAAACTCAGGGATACGACTTTTAGGGGGAGTACAAGGCTCCGCCGACAGAGCGGTTGAAGAATTTCTCGCGGGAACGCTCTCATACAACCCCGATATAACATGCGACCATCACGAACACGAAAATATATGCGAAGAACACCATTGTAAAAATCACAGTTGTGAAAATCACTGATAATCTTTATAAAAAATAACGATATAATTTATATATGATTATATGATAATTATTATATAATCATATTGTTATAATAATTCGTATTTTTTAGCAACGATATTCATAACATAATATTAATCGAACAATATTTATATCATATTTATATTATCATAAATTATAAATCTGCCGTCCGCAATATCGCGGACGGCACGCATGTGTCATTCTCTGTTATTTTCAGTGACAAAATCACTGATAAAAATTGATATTTAAAGTATAATCACACTATTAGACAATATAAAACTAAAACAGAAAGAAGAATTTTAATGACCGAAAATAAAATTTACGATACCGCGATTCTCGGAGGAGGACCGGCAGGATATACGGCGGCGTTGTACTGCGCAAGAGCCGGAATTCATTCCATTGTTTTGGAAAAATTCTCCGCGGGAGGACAAATGACCCAAACAAATCAAATAGACAACTATCCGGGTTTCGACGACGGGGTAGACGGGTTTACATTAGGAGAAAAAATGAAAAAAGGCGCCGAAAAATTCGGCGCGGAAACAAAACAAACCGAAATCATTTCAGTTGACTTATTAAAGACCCCCAAAATTATAAAAACCGACTCGGGAGATATTATCGCTAAAACAGTAATTATCGCCATGGGAGCCGAACATAGACATTTAGGCATAAAAAACGAAGAAGCTCTCATTGGCAAAGGCGTCGGATACTGCGCCGCCTGTGACGGTATGCTGTTTAAAGGTAAAACGGCGGCAATCGTCGGAGGAGGCAATTCCGCGGCGGCGGACGCTCTTTTACTTTCGAGAATATGCAAAAAAGTCTATCTTATTCACAGAAGAGATACTCTGAGAGCTACTAAAATCTATCACGAACCTCTTCAAAAGGCTGAAAACGTCGAATTTAAATGGAACAGCGAAGTCAAAGAACTTGTTTTTGATAGTAAACTTACGGGAATAAAAATTAAGAACGTAAAGACTGGCAAGATTGAGGAAATTGAGACAGACGCTTTATTTATCAGCATAGGAAGAGAACCCAACACAACAATTTTCAAAGGACAGCTTTCCATTGACGCTTCGGGATACATTGAAGCCGACGAAACCACAAAAACGAATATTCCGGGAGTATTCGCGGCGGGAGATATAAGAACAAAATATTTTCGGCAAATAGTTACGGCGGCTTCTGACGGAGCGACCGCCGCCCATTTTGTAGAAGAATATTTAGAAAAAAACTGAGGAGAACTTTTTCATGCGGTATATAGTGTCGTTTTTAGAAGGGATAATAACCTTTATATCCCCTTGTTTGTTGCCGATGTTACCGATATATATTTCATATTTCGCGGGCGGAGGAGAAAGAAAGATTAAAACTACTTTAAAAAACGCCACTGGGTTCGTACTGGGATTTACTCTTATTTTTATAGCTATGGGAGCTCTTGCCGGAACGGTCGGGAGTTTTCTCCAAAAATATCAAATTACAGTCAATATAATATCAGGGGCTATAGTGATTTTATTTGGTCTAAATTTTCTCGGAATTTTCAAACTAAATATTTTTAAGGGTTCTTCAAAAAAGGCAAACACAAAAAATTTAGGATTTTTTTCATCAATGCTATTCGGGATTATCTTTTCAGTCGGCTGGACGCCCTGTGTGGGAGCTTTTTTAGGCTCCGCTCTTATGTTAGCGTCTCAACAAGGACATGTTTTGGAAGGAGTCATTATGCTGCTGACATATTCTATAGGACTCGGAATCCCTTTTATCCTCAGCGCGATACTTATAGATAAGCTAAAAACCGCTTTCGACTTTATAAAAAGGCATTACAATATTATCAATATAATAAGCGGAAGTCTTCTAATACTTATAGGCATACTTATGGCTACCGGAATGTTAAACGGATTTTTGACCTCTTTAATTTAGGAGATATTATGAAAACAAAAAGAAATATCATCGTATTTATTATCATTCTGTCCGCGTTTGTAATTCTTTTAGCGGGAGCTTATTTTTTATATGATTATCTTAGCGACAGTCTTCCGAGAGAAAGTTTGGTCGATGAAACAAATACGAACCAAAATGCGAATTCTAACCAAGATAATCAAAATGAAGATAATGCTTCAAAACAAACTACTCCCGCTCCTGACTTTACGATGAAAGATAAAAACGGGAATATAATCAAACTCTCAGAAATGATAGGAACCCCTATTATTCTTAACTTTTGGGCAAGTTGGTGCGGACCTTGCAAAATTGAAATGCCGGATTTTGAAGAAGCCTTTCTCAAATACGGAGATAAAATCAATTTTATGATGGTAAATCTCACTGACAATTACTCTGAAACCGTGACAACCGCCTCTGAATATATACAATCTCAGGGATACTCCTTCCCTATATATTTTGATACCGAAGGCGAAGGGGCTTACGCCTATCAAGTTTATTCTATTCCCGCCACATATTTTATTGACGCCGACGGAAATATAACGGCGTACGCCAGAGGAGCGCTTGATAAAAATAATCTGCAACGAGGCATCGATATGATTTTTCCTGAAAACAAAAACGATGAAGATTAATTTTTCCAGATAAACAAAATGCGGGCTCAAAAGAGTCCGCATTTTGTTTTAAACATATAAAAATATAAGAAAATTCACTGATATCGCGGCAAAACAAAAGCATCGCATTTTAATATGTAAAAAAAATTTAAACGTAAAATAAAAATATAATTAACACTATTAAAATTAAACTATTGACAAAACATTAAATATATTATACAATATAGGCAATAAGTTGCTTTTTTTTGGAGGAGGGAATAAATTGAATTATTTTAAATCATACGGAGAAAACATAGACTTTAAGGAAATACCTCCGAGCTTTTTTCTTATCGGCCTAATAAATGAATTCAACAACAGATTCCAAACCGCGGGAGATGAGTTTTTCAGTGAAATCAGCTGGAAACAATGTTTTACGTTAAATTGTATTGTTTTTTTTAAAGAGCCGCCCACAATCAAAGAGTTATCGGAATTTATAGGTTCTTCCCGCCAGAATACCAAACAACTCCTAAAAAGGCTTGAAAAGGTTGATTTTATCAATATGCAAGCAGACGCGAAAGATAAGCGTAAACAAAGAATAACTCTGACAAAAAAAGCAAAAGATTTTTTGAAAAAATATGACAAAGACAGTTTTAGTTTCATGGAGTTTCTCTTTTCTGAAATTTCAGAAGAGGACACCGAAACAGCGATTGAAATCATTACAAAACTTGACGATAAATTAAAAACCGCGAGGAGGTTAAAAAAATGAAAATATTAATTATTTATAAATCGAAAACAGGATTCACAAAAAAATACGCGGAATGGATACGAGAAGAAACGGACGCGGAAATAATTCCATTTAAAAGAAAGAATAAGGTCACGCTAAATCTCTACGATACGATAATTTTCGGAGCTCCTTTTCACGCGGGGAAAATTTCCGGACTCAATTGGCTAAAAAAGAAATTGCCAGAATTAAAAAATAAAAAAATTATCGTTTTCGCGACAGGAGCCTCTCCTGCTCAAGATGAGGAAATAAAAAAAGCTTTTTCAGTAAATTTTAATGAAAAAGACCTAAAAAAAATAAAACCTTTCTATTTTCAAAGCGGATTAAACTATGAAAAAATGGGAGGAATGGATAAACTTTTGATGAAAATATACGCGTTTATGCTCAAAAAAACCGAGGGAGAAAGCGAAGCGTATAAAATGATAAGACATTCTTACGATATCAGTTCAAAAGAATTAATAATTCCGCTGACAGAATACATACGCTCAAACAGCTAATAAAAAAGACTCTTTTAAAAGAGTCTTTTATTTATTCAAGAAAAACAGATAATAACAAAACGTTTGCAAAAGATACGTTTATTTATTTTAATATGAAAATACGATATCAAAATAATAAAAACCTAAACTTAAATTTACTGACAGTTTCAATTTTAAATAAATATATTTTAAATAATATATTTATTATTTTTTGATTCGAAATTTTTTGTTTATTCTTTATTTTAATAAACACATATAGATTTTTACATTTAATTTTTTATATTTTGTAATTTAAATAATATCTTGAGATAAAAACCAATTTGACTATTATTTTTTCAATAATTCCGAAAAAGAATTATAGATTTTGACACTCAAACAAATAAATATTGAAAATAAAGCCATCTTTTGTAGGAATCATCGCCTAAAAAATAATCCTCATCAAATAATTTTATTTTTCGCGGCTTGCTATAAATTATAAAATCAGCTAAAATCCAAATCCAAATAATTTATATAATTCACGGTCTCGAAGAATAAGAATAAAAACAAAAAAACAAATCCTGTCAAAATATTTATTTCTAAAAATATATAACCGTCGACAAAAACGACGGTTATAACCAGTCAAATAAAAACATGTGGCCAAAAACTTTTTCGCGATTATTTCACTAATATATTTTATCTCTAAATAAACTCACTTTATATTTTTTTGAACCATCAAATATGTTTTTCTTAAAAAATCAGAATAATCATTCAAAATAACGCCGTCTCCGAATGTGTTTTTTATTTTTGTAGAGTATTCCACTAAATCTGAATCCTCCAACACCGATCTGTAATAATCCGCGTAGTCCCGAGAGTCCCTAAAAATATATCCGGGAGACTTTTCTTTTAATTTTAACAGAACAATAAGCGTTTTATCCGGAGTATGATAAAATTCGTCCGGATTATCCTTTGATAAAACTAAATACTTGTTCAGATTATGCTCCGTTACAATATCGTATTTTTTAAATATTCCGCCTGTCTCATAATAAGGAACCCGTTCGAACACAATAAAAATCTGAAAATACGGAATGCAATTCGACCTGATATTCGCGGTTTCTCCAAGCATATTTTCAAAATAATTATTGCTGTTTTGCGAATAATTTCTCATTATGAATTTTACGGCGTAAGCCGCGACCGTCTTCTCCTGTTCGCTGATTTTTATATCGACCTTCTTTTCATAATATCTGCCTTTTACGCTTCCCTCTCTGTCATCGCCATAGCCCTGAGACTGAATCTTATACTTATCTCCAAACAAAGATTGCAAATCTCTCGCTATACGGCCGTGAAGAGATTTTAACTTTATTGTACTGCGAGAACTGTCTACTTTGAGATAAGCCCCGAAAGAGTCTCTTACCGCTTCTAAAAAATCCGTATTTGTAAACATATTTTCGACTATCCTCCGTCGCAAGCAAATTTATAATCCAAATAAGCTTTAACATCTTTCGATGAATACGAGTAATACCCTCCGCTCTTATACTTTCCGATTAACGAAACAAAAGACATAAACTCCTCGCTCCGTAAGGCGTTTTTTATATCGTCTATCGGAATTGTCTCACTGACAATATATAACCCTCCATATACTCCAACGCCTGACGGAGCTTTTACAAATTTAAAATCGGTTTCATTTCTTATAAGGGAATTAATAGCAATCTTATTTTTATAGGTATCATTTAACGCTTGACTTCTACCAAAGGCATACCAATACTTATCTGAATCTTTTTCATTGCTTCGTTTGAGAAGTCTTTCCTTATTTTCTTTTAAATAAGCGTATATACGTTTATCTTTTTTCAATTCTAGTTCCGGTATAAGACGTGAATTTTTATCATAAGGATAAAAAATCTTCTTTCTCTCTCCGGTAGAAGCTTTTATAACCGGAATTATATATGGAGAATCGAAATCAAAATCAGAGATGAAAACACTGTCGCAAAGAGTCGCATATCCATTTTTTACAGATATATCGCATTTATTTTTGTTATTATATATTTCTCTTATAATTTCCAATTTTTCTTTTTTCGAAAAATAATAATTTCCAGAAATATAATATTCTGTCGGAAGCAATTTCTCAACATAATAAGGAACAAGTTGTTTCTCGTCAAATTGATAATAATCCAACTCACTCGTTTCGCGGTTCTTTTCAAGAACGACGATCGCCGTATACGTAGTAGAGGAAAAAGCCTGAAAATGTTTAAGGTCTACGACCTTTGCCAACAATTTCTCGGACACAAATACTTTTCTCATATGAGACCCGGCAAGACTGCTGAAAAACGAATTAGGCGTAATATATCCGAGTATTCCGTGCTCTTTCAGCATTTTTAATCCTATCTCGTAAAATACAATGAATAAGTCAGTCATCCCTTCGCCGGCAAAAGAGAATTTTTTCACCTCTTCCATATAGGCCCCGAGATTATGTACTCGAACATACGGGGGATTTCCCAAAACATAATCCATTTTACCGTCAAATCGGCGTATGACAAGAGCGTCGCCGCAAACAATATCCCATTCAACGCCGGCTATTCCAAGAGAAAAAACGGTTTGATCCAGATTTCTTTTGCATTTATCACACTCTTCTTTCGATATCTCTATTCCATGAATATAAAGAGAGAGATCTCGCGCTATCTCTGACAGAGAAAACCCGCTTAAAAGCGCCTCTTTACAATATCTTTCCACTATCTCGCAAAGAAAAGCCCCGTCCCCGCAACTATTGTCAATCACATGTTTTTTGAGAATCGCGGGACCTGAATAACCCGATATATCCAAAACGCTGTTAACAATAAACAACGGAGTATATACTTGGCCATTTTCTTTCTCAGCGGCTATGTTTTTTTCGGAACTTTTCATATAGTTACCCCTATACAATACAATAATTATGATTATATTATATAATAAAAATTCGATTTTTTCAAGCGGCAAGCGGAGATCTATCAGCAAAAAATCAAAAAATCAACTGTCAAAAAAACCATCTAACTCTCACAAATAATTTTTAAAGCCTATAAAAATAAATCTTTCATTGTAAAAAGGAAGATCCGGAATCAATACCGGATAAAAATTCTTACACTTTCGAAAATATCTTCTCGGAAAGAACTTTCAAAAACGCCGACACATCAATATCACTCAAATAAATATTTCTCTATTTTTTCTGAAACATATAAAAAAACGCCCGATAATATCAGGCGTTTTTTCACAAAACACGATGTTCTACGTTCTCTTTAAATTTCTTATACAATGGCCAACAGCACAAAGTTCAAAATGAAAAGCAAGGTAGCTATCCAAAGAATAGGATGAATATCTTTTATCTGCTTTTTGCATATCTTTGTGATGCAGTAGAAAATAAATCCTGCCGCGATACCGTAGGATATACTGTAACAAAGAGCCATAAAGACTCCTGCGAAAAACGCCGGGACAGCCTCGTCGAAATCATCCCATTTGATTTCTTTGAACGCGGACATCATCATGATTCCAACTACGATCAAAGCGGGAGCGGTCGCGGCATAAGGCACGGCGCTCACAAAAGTAGCCAAAAACGCGCTGATAATAAAGCACAAGGAAACCACAACACTGGTAAGACCGGTACGTCCTCCGGCGCCTATTCCGGCGGCGCTTTCAACATAAGTCGTAGTGTTGGATGTTCCGAAGATAGCCCCGATAGAAGTAGCAGTAGCGTCGGCGAACAAAGCCTTGTCCATTTTGGATTTGAACCCGGGATTAGTCTCCATCGCCTGCTCGTCCTCGTCGCTGAATATGCCGGCGCGGCGGCCTGTTCCGATAAAGGTTCCGATAGTGTCAAAGGTATCGGAGAGGCTGAAAGAGAAAATAGTTATAAGAACTAACGGAAGTTTTGTTAAATCGGTAAACAAAGAACCCAATCCGGCTTCGGTAAAGATAACGCCGAAAGTCGAGGGAAGGGCCTGACAAGCTTCTGTAAAACTTGTCGTATCCGCGGTGGTAGTTACTCCCATCGGGATTCCGATTAAGGTCGTAACCACGATTCCTATTAAAATAGCGCCTTTTACTTTAAGAACAAGTAAAATAATCGTCAAAGCCAAGCCTATTAAAAATAACCATAACGAAGCGTTATCCAATATTGAAAGAGCCGGGACACCGCCGTCAAAATTGACTATACCGACGTTCAAAATACCTATATAGGCGACAAAAATACCGATTCCTCCGCCGATAGCGTTTTGGAGACTGCGGGGAATAGATTTGATAATATATTTACGAATCTTCGTGACCGTAATTATAATGTTGATCACACCGCAAATAAATACCATTGACAAAGCCTGCTGCCAAGTAAAACCGAGACCGAAGCAAACGGTGTAAACGAAAAACGCGTTCAGTCCCATTCCGGGAGCCTGAGCGTAGGGAACGTTCGCGACAAGTCCCATAATCAGCGTTCCGATAACGGCGGAAATTATCGTCGCGAGAAAAACGGCGCCCCATTCCATTCCCGCCTCGCTCAATATAGACGGATTGACGGCTATAATATAAGACATCGCGAAGAATGTCGTCAGCCCGGCGATTATCTCCCTGCCGAATGTAGTACCGTTTTGTTTCAGCTTAAAAAACCTCTCCATAAAGTGCACCTTCCTTTTTATTTTACCGCTTACGCGGGTATTCCCCTTTTAAACTTTTAAAATTAAATTCGCCAACTAAAAAATATTTTAATTTAGCAATTATCTAAAACTATTCTAATAAATAAAATAAGATAAATTAAATTAAGTTAAATATCATACAAATACCAATAAATACTTGTACAATATAAACAATAATCGAGGAAATTTCAAGAACTTCTTCCGAAAACAACATCAAAAACAACATCAATATGTAATTATTATACCAAAATTGTAATATATTGTCAATATATTTTCACGCAAAAATACCTATATATTTTCAAAATAACTTTACTTTCCTGACAAAAAATAAAAAAATAAGAACCAAACCGAAAAAACAAGAATATTCTCAATCAAACGCATCTCCGACATACGCGAATACAATAATAAAATATGTTTTAACTTCTATCCAACACCAAAACATCACAAAAAGGTTTATACAGAATCGCAGAAAAAACAATGGGTTCATGAGTATCAAAGCGGGAGATCCGTTAAAGAAATTTGTGCCGAGAATGGCATCTCATCAAACGCCTTATATGGATGGATTAAATTATTTAATGCGACAGTGACAAAGAAGGGAACAGAGATTTCAGGGCATCGATTGGTCACTCTTGAGCAGCAGAACAAGCACTTGCAAGAGATGTTTGATATTTCGAGAATCTGTCCATGTTGTCCGATGTCACCACGATCCGAAAAATTAAAAGCCGCAGAGAATCTGGTCGGCAAATTCTCATTGCACTCAATTTGTACTTATTTAGACTTGCCGCGTGGAACGTACTATAACTACATCAAGAGCAAAAATAAGATTAAAGTCGAAGATTTGAAAGATGAATTCTTTAAACCTCTGATTCGACAAACCTTTGAAAAAAGTGGTGAGCGTATGACAGCTGCACAGATTAGGCATCGGCTTCGACGAGATGGGCATGAGATCGGTTTTAAACGGATTAAACGCCTGATGAAAGAAATAGAATTGATACCTTATAGTCAGAGACAAGCTCGATTCGACTATACATCCTCTGTATATGGCAAACGGAATAAACTGAGGCAGCGGTTTAATCAAACGGATCCCAATAAAGTTTGGGCCAGCGACTTTACATACATTTGTATAGGCGGAACAAAGTACTACCTGTGTGTAGTCCTTGACCTGTTTTCCAGGAAGGTTCTTGCATATAACTTAAGCGATACATGTAACGCCGCTCTCGTCATGACTCCTGCAAAAGAGGCATTTAAACTGAGAGGTCGTCCCAAGGGCCTGATGTTTCATAGCGATTTGGGTATACAATACACCGCCTATAGTTTCTACAAAATGCTTCAAGATGAAAGCATAGCGCAGTCCTTCTCAAGGCCCGGCAATCCATTGGACAATGCTGTCTCAGAGTCGTTTTTTGCCACATACAAAAAAGAGGAACTCTATTGTAAAGAGTTCCTATCCTATGACGAACTTGCGAAAGGCATAGCCGATTACATTCACTATTATAACACGGAGCGGCCGCATAGAAGGTGCGGGTATATTGCACCGGACGAATTTGAGGAAGATTACTATAAAGAAAAAGCTCGAACAAGCCTGTAAAACACAAAGATTTAAAATAAAAAATACTACCGATTATTTGGTAATTTCACAAATAAAATGTACCAAATTCCGGTAGTACTCCAGATGGAAGGGGTGGACACTTTAGATGCCTCCCTTTTACGTAGTCGTAATACGCTAAAAAGCAAAAAAT
>CAJFPG010000086.1 GCA_904398665.1 Candidatus Geddesella stercoravicola
AAAGCGACAAAGAAACCAAGAGAAGATAAAAGTAAAAAAGAAGTACAAGAAAAGATAAAAGTAAAAAAGAATTGAACGAGAAGATAAAAGTAAAAGAGAAACAAAAGAAAAGAACGCGGGAAGGATAAAAAAAAGGATGCCGAGCACAAAAAACATAAACGTAATAGGGGCCGGGCTCGCCGGATGCGAGGCCGCGTGGCAGGCCGCGAAACGAGGAGTTCACGTAACGCTTTACGAAATGAAACCAAGCAAAAAGTCCCCGGCTCACAAATCCGATAATTTTTGCGAATTGGTCTGTTCCAACTCTCTGAGGGCGGAAGGCTTAAAAAACGCCGTCGGGCTTCTGAAAGAAGAAATGCGACTCTTAGATTCTCTCGTTATGGAAATTGCCGACAAAACAAGAGTTCCCGCCGGAGGCGCCTTAGCTGTCGACAGAGAGGCGTTCTCGAAAGCCGTCACTGAAAAGATAACAAAACACCCGAATATCATGATCGTTCAAAAAGAAGTTAAATCTCTCGATTTCCCAGACCCGACAATCGTCGCGACCGGACCTTTAACTTCCGACGCCCTCGCGGAAAAAATTCAAGAGACGCTCGGAAGGGATTCTCTTTATTTTTTCGACGCGGCGGCTCCGATAGTCACGGCGGAAAGCGTAGATATGACAAAAGCGTTTTTCGCTTCCCGCTACGGGAAGGGAACGCCGGATTACGCGAATTGCCCCATGACAAAAGAGGAATACGATATTTTTTACGACGCTCTGATTTCCGCCGAGACAACTTCCCTTCACGGATTTGAAAACGATAAAGTTTTCGAGGGCTGCATGCCGGTCGAAGTCATGGCCAAAAGAGGAAAAGAAACCCTTCTGTTCGGGCCGCTGAAACCCGTGGGGCTAGAAAACCCGAAAACGAAAGAAAGATACGCGGCGGTAGTTCAACTGAGAAAAGATAACGCCTCGGGTTCTTTATACAATATGGTAGGATTTCAAACGCACCTCAAATTCGGGGAGCAAAAGCGAGTATTCTCAATGATTCCGGGACTTGAAAACGCGGAGTTCGTAAGATACGGAGTCATGCACAGAAATACTTTTATTGACTCTCCGAGAGCGCTTTCCGACACATATGAGACAAAAAACAAAAAGGGCCTTTTTTTCGCGGGGCAAATGACGGGAGTCGAAGGTTATCTCGAATCTGCGGCGTCGGGACTTGTCGCCGGAATTAACGCCGCCGCAAAAGAACCCGTAATCTTCGGCAGAAAAACTGCGATCGGGGCGCTCGCCGCTTATATAAGCGACGAAAATATTACGAATTTTCAGCCTATGAACGTAAATTTCGGAATTATGGCGCCGCCTGACGTAAAAACCCGAAAGAAAGAGAGGAAAGAAGCGATTTCTTTAAGAGCTCTTGAAATAATAAAAGAAAAAGCGGCCGATTTAAAGCCGATTTAAAACGGTAACGAAGATAAAAAGCGCCGCGGCAAGCGGCAGAGCCGATATACAAAACAACGCGACAATCGGCAACGCCGATATACAAAACAACGCGGCAACCGGCGATACCGATATATGAAACGCCGCGACAACTCGCGATATCGACCACGAAAACTCATAAGACAGACGACGAACTAAAATGACAAAAAAGAATATTAAATAATCTATGAAATCAATCGACAAAAGAGATAAAAGCCAAAAACAAATCTTTAATTAAAAAAACGGCGAAAGCCAAAGATAAAAATTGGACAAGATAAAATAAGATAAAATAAAATGAGATAAAATAACAGAATTAAAAATAAAATAATAGAATATAGAATAACATAATATAAAATAAAAAGCGAATAAATTAAATAATAAAGACGCCGACACCGAATAACCGAATATAAATCAAAGGACAAAAAAACAAATAAACATAAAAAAAATAAATAAAATAAAAACACAAAGACAAAAAAACACATCATTTTAAATACAGAGGGAAAGAAGAGAGGGAAAAAGATGAAAATAATCCTTGACGCTATGAGCGGGGACTTCGCCCCGACGGAAATCGTTAAAGGAGGGGCTCTCGCGGCAAAAGAGCTCGGCGTTGAGATTTTACTTGTCGGAAATGAAGACGAGATTCGAAAAGTGATGACGGAAAACGCACTTTCGGACGAAAATATAGAAATATACGACTGTAAAGAGACAATTTCCATGGAAGACGACCCCACAAGCATATTAAAAGAAAAAAAAGGGAGCTCAATGGGAGTGGCTCTTACCCTGCTGAAAGACGGTAAGGGCGACGCGGCGGTCTCCGCCGGGAACACGGGAGCCCTGCTCGCCGGGGGAACGCTTATAGTCAAACGGATACCGGGAGTTACAAGAGCCGCTCTGGCTCCGATTCTGCCGAGAAAAAACGGAAAAACAATGATAATAGACGCCGGGGCGAACACCGAGTGTCGTCCGGAAATGCTCGAACAGTTCGGGGTTATGGGCTCGGCTTATATGAAATACGCCGAGCATATCGAGAACCCGAAAGTGGGATTGGCAAATAACGGCTCGGAAGAGACAAAGGGGACGGAAGTCGTAATAGAGGCGCATAACGCGCTTAAAAAGAGAAAAGATATAAATTTCGTCGGGAATGTCGAGGGAAGAGGCGTAATGCTCGGAGAATGCGACGTTTTCGTGTGCGACGGGTTTACCGGAAATTTAGTGTTAAAAAGCTGCGAGGGTTTCGGCCTTCTGATAATGGAGATGCTGAAAGAAGTGTTCTTGAAAGGGTTCTTTTCCAAAATCGCGGCGCTTTTGGTTTTGAAAAAGATCAAAAAACTCAAAAAAAGTCTCGATTATAAAGAAGTCGGGGGAGCCGTCTTGCTCGGGATAAAAAAGCCTGTTATCAAAGCTCACGGAAACTCGGACGCAAAAACGATAAAAAACGCGATAAAACAAGCTCGCCGTTTCGCCGAGGGCGGGGTTATAAAATCTATTGAAGACGCTTTAAACAATAACTAAAAATAAAAAAAGAGGTAAGAGATTGTTATGGTTTTTGAAAGATTTTGCGATTTTATAGCGGATATTTTCCAAACGGATAAAGACTCACTTTCACGGGAAACCTCCTTTTCCGAAGATCTCGGAGCGGAGGAAGAGGACTGGCAGGAAATGTTTATGATAATCGAGGAAGAATTTGACATTTCCCTCTCGGAAAACGATGTGGCGGACATAGACACTCTCGGGGAATTATCCGACCTTATAGAAGACAAAATGTTTAATCAGTAAGGTTACTTTCGGAAAATAACAATAAGGGATTAGAAAAGGCGAAAAAAATGGAAAATCTTTATGAGAAAGGTCGTTTGAACGATTTTGAGAAAAAAATCGGTTATCGTTTCAGCGACAAAAAATTGCTTGTGAACGCTCTTTTGCATTCAAGCTACGTCCACGAACACCCTCGTCTCGGCATAGGAAACAACGAAAGACTTGAATTTCTCGGCGACGCGGTGCTGTCGTTATCCTGCGCGGAACATCTTTATAAAACGGTAAACGAGGACGAGGGGCATCTGACCCGATTTCGGGCGAGATTTGTCTGTGAGGAAGCCCTTTACCTTTACGCGAAAGAAATAGATCTCGGGCATTATATCTTCTTCGGAAAAGGAGAAAAAGACGCCGGTCAGGACAGGCCCTCGACGCTTTCGGACGCTTTCGAGGCGCTGCTCGGGGCAATGTTTCTCGACTCCGACTTCGACACGGTCAAAAAATTTATTCTGAAATTTTTTGACGCTAAAACCGTGGGGAAAAACGTAAGTAAAGACTATAAAACTAAATTACAGGAAGTCATACAAAAAAACAAAGGAGAAAAGCTGTCCTACGAGATAATCTCCGAAAGCGGCCCGGCTCACGATAAAAAATTCGTATGTAAAGTTTTTTTAAACACCAATTGCGTCGGCAAAGGCGTAGGACAATCGAAAAAAAGCGCGGAACAAATGGCCGCCAAACAAGCTCTCAAACTTATGGGACTTTAAAACCGCAAAACCGCGGAAAATAACGAGAATTTTTGAGATAACGTATCTTAAAAAGGACTTTTCCCGGCGACAGTCGAGTTTTTTTCGTTTTGTCTTTTCGCATAAATATAAAAAACGCCGAAAGGTCGACAGCCGTAAAGCGTTACTTGTTGCCGTATCGCGAAGAAAAACCGAGAGAAAGAAAACAAGGCAAAGAGAAGAAAAAGAGAAAAAAGCGAAAGAGCGAAAGAGAGGGAAAGAGGAAGAGAGGAAGAGCATCGATAAAATAACAGAAATTGACCGGATAAAAAATAAAGGCGACAAAACAACAGAAACTTGCCGGACAGAAAACAAAAAAGCAACGTAATCTTCCGAGAAAAAAAGAGAGCATAAACACAACAATACAATACCGCGAAAGGCAAACGAATAAAAAATTCAGAAAAAAACAAACCGGCGGGATAAAAAAACAAAAAAACAACGGGCCCACGGGATAAAAAAATCGAAAAAAAAATAACGAAACAAGTAAGACAGAAAAAAGAAGTCAAAAAAACAATGAAAATCAGCGAAATAAAAAAAGAAACCGAAAAAACAGCAAAAAACAGCGAAAGAAAAAAAGAAATCGCAAAAACAACAAAAAACAGCGGGACAAAAAAAGAAATAAAAAAAACAACGAAAGACAGCGGGATAAAAAAAAGCGACAAAAACAAACAAACAGATAGAGAAATAACGGAAAACGCGGATAAAAACAGAAGCGATAGGAAAAGAGAAAAGCACGCCACAATTCCTATTTTCGTACCTCATCTCGCTTGTCCGAATCAGTGCGTTTTTTGCAATCAGGAAAAAATTTCCGGGACAAAAACGCCGCCGGAAAACATCTCGAAATTTTTAGAAAACGCCGCAAACGGTCTTCGAGGAAGGTTTTCCTCTGTCGATATCGCGTTTTTCGGGGGCAGTTTTACCGGAATAGAACCGGAAAGAATGATATCATACCTTTCTCAGGCGAAAAATTTTTCAGCTTCGAGACCGGAAATAACGGGTATCCGCCTTTCAACCCGCCCGGATTATATAAATCGTGAGATTTTGGAGCTTCTCAAAGAATACGGCGTCACCGCCATAGAACTCGGATGTCAAAGCTTTGATGACGATATTCTTAAAAAAACTAAAAGAGGCCATACCTCAAAAGACACGGAAAACGCCTCCCGACTCATAAAAAAATATGGCTTTGAGCTCGTTTTACAGCTTATGCCGGGGCTTCCCGGAGACACCGAGGAATCTATAAGAAAAACAATGACAAAGACTCTCGACCTCGCTCCCGACAGGGTCAGAATCTATCCTTGCGTCGTAATTTCCGGAACTCCTCTCGAAAAAATGTATCTTAACGGCGAATTTAAGCCCCTCTCAACGGAAGAAGCGGTAGAGATTGCCGCTCAATATATTCCTCTATTTGAGAGCAAAAATATAAAAGTAATAAAAACAGGACTTCATTCCTCCGACCTCTCGCAAAACGAAGGCGTTGTCGCGGGGCCCTATCATCCGGCGTTCGGGGAGCTGGTCAGACAAAAAATATATTTAAACAAGGCCGAGGCCGAACTCCGAAAAATGAATGTCGAAGGGAAAAAAACGGGAATTATTCTCGTTTCAACCGGAAATATCTCCAAGATGACGGGAAATAAAAAATCAAATTTAAAAACTCTTTTTGAAAAAACCGGAGTTTGTTTTTCCGTAAAAGAAGACGCTTCGCTGAGACAAGACGAAATAAAAATAATACTATAAAATTATAGAGATTTTACGGTCGAACAAGCTCTCGATATAAAAAATCCAAATTATAAAAAACTATATCTGAAATTTTCAAAATAACTCATATCGCAAATTTTTTAAAGATATATTCTAATTTTTAGGGGAAGTTTCCTCAAATATTTCAGCAAACGCCGTGTCTCCGGCTTCTTAAACATTTCCTCAACTCTTTAAGAACCGCGAGGCTTGAATTTTCAGAGAACTTTTCTTACAAACTTTTTAAAAAATTTCCATCTTTAATTTTTAAAATAATCTATATGTCAAGTTTTTTTCAAAAGTTCGCGTCTCTCGCTTTTGACAATCTAATGCCAAAGATTAAAAAAGAATTCCGTTCCTTTGACTTTCAGAGAGCTTTACGCGGCTTTTGTAAAAAGAAATTATAGCCGTTTTAAGAATCTTCATTCTAACTTAAAAAAGTAAAAAGATTCATATTTCAAAATTTTAAAACAAACTGTATTATAAAGCGATAAACAGGTTAAGAAAATCTATATCTTAACTTTTTAAGTCGACCTAATTTCAAACGATTTCAGAGTCGTCTGTCTCGACCTTATTTAAGAAAACCGAAATTCCGTCTTTTGTCGAAAGGAGAAAAAAATGATTTTACTTTTAATCTTAGGCCTTATTTTTACCGTATTTTCATATTTTTTCGAAATAGCCCCGGGAATCGCGCTCGACGTTCTCCCCGACTTTGTAGGTTTTCTTTTGATATGGCATGTCGGAAACAAACTTGAAGAAAAAACGAAATGGTTTAAAGAAGCCTCGATATTCGCGGCGATTCTCGCGGCGATTCACTTTATCGGCTTCGCTAGTTCTCTTCGCGGGCTGCTCCCGCAAAACACAACTTTCGCGGACAGCGATATTTTACGTTTTATCTTATCCGGCGTAGGCGTAGTCTATGAAAACGGTTATCCTATTTTTTACGCGCTCGGATTTGTTCCCTTGATTTTCCTTTGCCTAGCTTTCAGAAAAATCGCGGAGCGAGACGATAATCGACCTCTTTCCGCTGTTTGCCTGGTTTTTTTATGGATTTTCATTATTCTTATTCCGGTATATATCGCGGTGGAGTTTACCGCCTTTCCGATTGAGGGATGGTGGTTAGCCGTTCCAATTGTCGCCGTTTTCGCGATAGTCTCGGCTATTATTATGAAAAAATACAAGCTTGATTGAAAAGAACGAAAAAAATAACTTCAAATTATAAATCTAAACAAAACGCAAAAAAAAATAAGAGAACAAAAAAACATCAATTTAAATATAGAACAGAAAACATCAATTTAAATATAGAACAGAAAACATAAATTTAAATAAAGAAAAAATATCATCTCTTCAAAAGAACAAAAAACAGGAGCCTAAATATTATTTCAAACAACCAAAAAACCATTAACTCAAACTTTATTGTTTCAAGCAAATAAGAATCAAGAGTGCAAACCCATGCTTTCAGGTAAAAACAAAAGCTTAAATATTCTTTAAACAAATCAATCAGAAGCTATCGACTTGAACTTTTGCTTCAAGCGAATAGAAATCA
>CAJFPG010000087.1 GCA_904398665.1 Candidatus Geddesella stercoravicola
ATAAATGAGAATATTTAACTCAATTTAATAATATAATAACATTTTGCTCTTTTTTCTCATATTATATAACAGCATAAACCGACGAAAGGAGAAATGGTATGAAAATAGTAGTTGTAAAGGCTCCCGCGGGATTGAGAGGACTGTTAAGGTTTCTTTTCAAAATCTAACTTTTGAAAGTCCCCGTAATACTGAGATAACTCAGTATTACGGGGACTTTCGTTTTATCAAACATTTATTATAAAAATTTTATTAAAATAATCTTTATCTGATTTTTTTAAGTTTACTCAGAAAAGTAAATATCATAAAACCATATATAAATTTTACTATATTTTGACGATAATCTCTTCCTCAATAAGAATTTCGGAGCTAATACAAAATTTTTCACATAAAATAAATAAAATTTTATTTATAATATAATTTTATAATATAATAATATAGATAATAAATTATCAATCATCCGTTTTCTTTCTTCTCAAAAAACCGAAGCGATTCACATTCCTTTTAAACGGAATCCAAACTTTCATCTGAGCGTGAGGAGCGGCGGAAATAAGATTTCCCGCGTCGTCCCGCATTTCAGTTATTATAAGCTTAACCGGATCTTTATCGGGCTCAATAATCTCGCACTCGTCTCCTATTACAAATTTATTACGCTGTTCTATTTCAAGCATATGATTAAAATAATCATATCTGCCGACAACGCCCACGACCTCATAATCTCTTATATAACCGGAGGTCTTATAATTTTGCCCCTCGGACATCGGATTCCCGTAATAAAAACCGGTGCAAAAATCACGATGACTCGTCTTTTTCAATTCTTCCAGATATTTAGGAGTATTCTTCTTATAAAGAGAAAGATCTTCAAAAATATCGTCGATAGCCTCTCTGTACGCTTTTGCCACGCAAGAAACGTAATATTCCGTTTTTACGCGCCCCTCCACTTTAAAAGAAGAAATTCCATTATATACAAGCTCGTCAAGATGCTCAATCATACAAAGATCTTTTGAGTTAAAAATAAAAGTCCCGTTATCAGACTCAACGACGGGAAAATACTCTCCCTGTCTTGTTTCCTCGCAAACAGCGTATTTCCAACGACACGCCTGAACGCAATTTCCTCGATTCGCGTCTCGTCCCGTTAGAAATGAGGAAATCAAACATCTTCCGGAATGGGCCATACACATAGCTCCGTGAACAAATACTTCTATCTCAATTTCTTTCGGTATGTTTTCTCGTATTTTAGCTATTTCGTCAATAGAACACTCTCTCGCGAGGACAACGCGAGAGACCCCGAGAGAGTGCCACATACATATCGCCGCGGAATTTATAGCGTTAGCCTGTGTCGAAAGATGTATTTTCAAACCCGGAGCCAAATGCCGAGTAAGCCCAACAAGACCTATATCTCCTACGATCACGGCGTCAACATTGGCTTGAACAAGCGTTTTAAGATAAGAAGGGTATCTCTTTACCTCTTCCTCATGAGGCGTCGTATTGACCGCGACATAAACCCTCACGTTTCTTTCATGGGCATATTTGACCGCTTCCGAAATCTCTTCGAAAGAAAAATTCCCCGACGCGGTCCTGAGAGAAAATTCTTCTCCTCCTATATAAACGGCGTCGGCGCCATAAGCTATCGCGTATTTCATTCGCGAAAAATTTCCGGCAGGCAACAAAAGTTCAGGTTTTTTCACTTTTCTCCGCCTTTCGTCAAAGTTTACAGGAAAGAGTAACCCCGTCGCTTATAGGAAGCAAAACGGTATTCATATCAGATATTTTTTCAAGCTCGCTCAAATATTCGTTAAGCCGATTCACAATAGTTTTGTTTCGACGAACATCAGGCTCCCCTTTCGCCACGTATCCGTTAAAAAACACATTATCGGAAATAAAAACCCCGCCGGGAACCAAAAGCCGCTTTATATGAGCCAGAAAATTAGGATATTGCCCCTTCGCGGCGTCAAGGAATATAAAATCATAAGGCTCCGTAATCGTTTTTAAAACCTCAAGAGCGTCCCCTTCAAACATCGTAATTTGTCCATTAGAATCATACCTTGAAAAATTTTCTTTCGCCGGGGCTATCATCGCCGGGTTTCTCTCAATCGTATGAATGACGGAATCGTTCCCGCAGGCCTCTTTTATCAGCAAAGAGGAAAAGCCAACGCAAGTTCCTATTTCAAGTATTCTTGAAGGTTTCTTTATTCTGCATATAATATCGATTAAATCGGCTGTCTCCGGCTGAGAAATCGGAAAATTTTCCTCCCTGGCGCGCCTCTCAATCTCACCGAGATATCCGTTTCTTTCCCGTCTTGTTCTCCTCATAAATTCAAGGATATAAGGATATACAATCTTGTCTTTTTCCATTAAACGTCATCCCAAATATCTATTCGAATTTTCCAAATGCTCTTCGTACGTCTCAGCGAACGCGGAACTTCCGGTTCCATCGTTTTTAGCGACAAAATAAAGATAATCCGTATCCGCGGGCTCAACCGCGGCTATTATCGCGTCAATTCCGGGATTTGAAATCGGAGTTGGAGTAAGTCCCGAATATAAATATGTGTTATATGGATCGTCAATAGCCATATCCTCATATGTAAGAATAAACTTTTTCTCCTCGTCAGGAAGAATATAATTGACCGTGGCGCAGCTTTGAAGCTTCATTCCTATATCCATTCTGTTATGAAAAACAGAGGATATCAACGGAAATTCGGATATGAGACTCCCTTCTTTTTGAATTATCGAAGCGAGCGTTATAGTATCATAAAAAGATAACCCGCTTTGCTCGGCCTTCTCTTTAATTCCGTTTTCCGTTATTACGTCATCGAATCTCGCGATAAGCTTTTCTATTATGTTATGAGCCGAATCGTCGAGAAATATCGAATACGTATCGGGATATAAAAATCCTTCCAATCGATTTTCAGTCCCGGCCTCCGGCAAATAATCATAAGGATAATAATCATTATTTACCGCGTTATAAAATTCCTCTCTGCTACAAAGCCCCTTCGAGACCATTTCCTCTATCATCTGCTCTACGGTATATCCCTCAGGGAAAGTAACGCTGACGCTTTCCCTATAATGACTTTCATTAAGAACGGAAAAAATATTTTCATATCCGTCTCCTTTTAGAAATTCGAAAGAGCCAATCTGTATCGACGTGTCATAGCCGCAGAATTTAGAATAAAGCCTAAAAGCCGTCGGATATTTTATTATCCCCGAAGTTTTAAGTTTCTCGGCGACCACAGAGATATTGTCCCCGGATACAATCTCTACAATTCCCGTTTCCTCGGTTATATTTTTTCCTCGAATTTCATTATATATCGAAACGGCGAAATACGCAATCAACGCGAACAGTACTACCAATACGACGCATATTGATAAGCCGACTATTCTTTTTATCTTTCTTTTCTTTCTTGTTGCTGCTGTTTCCATATTTTCTCTCCTTCGTTATACATTTTCCCCTGACTCTGAACATTCTTTCTCAATCTTCCCGAGACAAAACCGAGGAAAAAATAAACGTTAATAAGCAAAAGCGGAATAAGAACCGCTATAAGTTTGGTTTCAAGTCCGGAAAAAGAAATTCTCTCGCTGTAAATATATAAAACAAACGTCAAAACATTATTCAAAAAATGAGCTATCATAGACACGTAAACAGAGCCTGAATAATAAGACGCCGCCGCCAACACAAATCCCGCCACAAGAGTAGATGGAATATTAAAAAAAGAGCCGTGCATAAGAGTGAAAAAAATAGCGGACCAAATCATCGCACGGACATCCGGCTTTTTGCTGAGAGCGGAAAGCACGGCTCCGCGAAAAAAGAGCTCCTCAAAAATCGCGGGGAATATCGCCACGACGCAAAGCAATAAAATCTCGTTACCGCTCTGCATTCCGTAAATCCCGGACTGAGAGACCTCAATCCCGAAAAACCCGAGAAACGTCGATTCAAGATAATTTAAAATAAAACTCGAACTTATGATAATCACGGAAGTTACCACGGCAAAGAAAAAATCCCCGAGACGTATAGGCATCGTTTTCAAAAAACGACGAGTATTTTTTACGTCTTTTGTCTCCATTCTCAAAAAAAAGCAGCCTACGGACAGTATCACAACCGAGATAAACGTAAAAACAATATCTTTATACGGTATTGAAAAAGCGTTCA
>CAJFPG010000088.1 GCA_904398665.1 Candidatus Geddesella stercoravicola
GCCCTTTCTTTTTGCTTTTGAAATTTTTTGAGCTCTTTTTTTATTTTATAAAAAATATAGCTCCTCTTGACAAATATTCGAACAAGAGGACCTATGCTTTTTGTTTATAATTTTATATTTATTTATATTTGCTATGCTTGTTGTATGAATAATTTTTGAGATATAATATTATTTTGTTTGTATTAGATTTACAAATGGTAAGTAATAAAATAAATTAACAAAAAGTTTTTATAGTATTTGTATTATATAAATTGTATATATGATATTTATGATATTAAAGTTTTTGGTCGTAAAAGTTTTTTTGATACGAAAAATTTATATATAATTGTAAGGTTATTTAAGTTGATTTCTTCAAGGATAATCAATTTTTATGATTTCACACATCATTCAAATTTTTTAGTATTAAATTTTATTTTTATTATTTTTTAAGTTTTTATATACATTAAGTGTTTGTTGCCGCTCGTTTCTTTTTTTTGTCTTATATTGGTTTAATTTAAGCTTATCTGTATAATATGTTTAACTTCAACATTTTCTATCTTATATTTGTAATAATGTTTTTTATTAGATTAATTCCCTAAAAATTACGTTTAATATGTAAGATATATCAAAACAGATTTCTTCCGTATTTCGTGATTTTCTTTATTAGATTTGTTTGATTTTAAAGAGTGAATGTGATTTTTTCTTTGATTTCATTTTGTTATTTTGAAAGATCGATACGCAGTTTTAGTTTATGACGATTTACTTATTTTATTTGTTTCTTTTATTTCTGAACATACGGGTAAACTTTTTCCCCCGGAGGAATAAGTTTTATTTTAATCAATATTTTTCATATGTATCGTTAATTTCGCGTATAATTTCATGAAATAATTTAAGTATGGGTTCGATACGATTTTTTATGGGAACGGCAGCATAGAAAATTGGTGAATATGTCGCTTTAAGCTATTTGACATCAAATAAAATCCTGCTGAAATACTTGTTTTTAAATTTTTCTGTTTAAATTTAACTTTTTTTTACGTCAGGTTTTTTATGAGAGATAAAATTGTTATAAAATTCATATAATAAAATGTAAATTTATTAATTTCGATATATTTATCATATAAAAATCAATATAAAATCGCGAAAATATTTCAAGTGCCTTTCTCGTTCCGAATAATATAGAGTTATTCGAATAGTGCTTTGTCTTATTTTTTTTCAGTATATTAGAGTGTTTTAAGCGGCTGCTAAAATTATTGCGTGAATTTTTATTTTTACCGAAATTTTTTATGTGTCGGCTTTTTATGAGTCGCATAACTTTCTTTATATGAAAAGGTATGTTAAGGCGCTTTTTTAGTTAAAATGACTAGTAGTTGGTGTTAGTATGTTCAAGGTTTTTACTAATTTATGACTTATTTGGGTGTTTTTTTATTAAAATGTGCATTGTAAATTTTTAAATTGTATTGTTAGGAAAAACATATAATATATTTTTTGTTTTCTTTTGAGGTTTTTACTTTTAGTATGTGGGTAATTGAAGTAATTGTGTCCTTTTGTAGTTGAGATTTATCAATAATAAACGCGGATACTTGGTTTGGATAGATATATATTGTTTCTTTTGTTTCAAAAATTCTGTAAAGATCTTGATATTTTATTTTTATATTGTTTTTTTGGTCGTGTTTGGAATTGTAAAATTCAAAAAAATCTTTGTTTTCGTCAAAAATATATGAATTTTTTGAAAGATTATTTGTATTAAATTGTTTTGCTTTTAGTTTTGGATAGATGAGAAACGCGAAAATTTGAATGATACAGGCTATCGTAAGTATTATCGCCGCGGCGGTCATGAAAGCTTGAAATCCGAGAAACAGTTGGTATATTATTGAAATAATGATAAAAACCGTTACAAGAACGCAGTAAATATATGGTTTTATTTTATAAAACCTACCCTTAAACATATTAAATTTTAAAAATTTTATCATTACTTCCGGTGTATAGACCGTCGAGGCTGTAATTTCCATTTTTGTCTTTCCTTTATTTGATATTTTCTTCACATGATTCGCGAACATCTTTTAATGTTCCTTGCTGAAAAACACTGTTTTCTTCGTCGGGATCTTTTGTGTAGTTTTCTCCGAGAACATCTTCAAGATTATGAAAATCAGCGTTTTTTGCTAAGTTCCTTCTTTTTTTTCCTTTATTTATTTCTAAATCTTTTTTTCTTTTCATTTTTTTATTCTCCTTTAATACTATCGGAATAATTAAATTAAGCTAAATTTATAAATTATAAATCAAATATAATTGAAAATTTTATTGTTCTGGTTTTTAGTAAAATTATTATTTGATTTTACTGAGGGAGGGTATATTATTTATAATTATTCCGTAATATTATTTTGTTCTTAAGGAGAAAAAAGATTCATATTTATATATTTTTTTATGTTTTATATGTTGAGAAATTTTTCCGCTAATTTTATATCGCTCTGGGTTGTTATTTTTATATTTCTTTCATTACAATAAAAAATTTTGACTTTAAACCCCGCGGCTTCGACAACAGAAGAGTCATCTGTAAATTCGGAAAGCTTTTCTGAAAATTTATTAAAAGCGTAATAAATATCCTCTTTCTTGAAAATTTGCGGAGTTGACGCCGAAAAGAGAAATTCTCTTTTGAGTGTCTTTGAAATATTGCCGTTTTTGTCTATTTTTTTTATCGTATTTTTTACTTCGGTCCCACAACATATATTTCCGGAAATATATGCGGTCTCGTTGATTTCGTCAATTTCCTCGGGGGTAATCAGAGGACGAGCCGCGTCGTGAACAGATATGAACTCAGAGGATTTGTCGATTTGTTCAAGGCCGTTCTTTACGGATAGCTCTCTGCATTCCCCGCCTATTGTTATTTTTAATATTTTGTTTTTTACTGTATTTGTAATTATATCTTCAAAAGCTTTTTTTTCTATTTCCGGGATCGCGACAATGATTTCATCGACAGTTTTTGCTTTGTCGAAAGCTGAAAGAGTCATTTCTATTATCGTTTTATCTCCGAGTTTTATAAGAAGTTTATTTTTTGTCGAA